>JALDXP010000071.1:0-11132 GCA_032154885.1 Actinomycetota bacterium | reverse complement strand
GAGGCATAGATCCAGGCATACCTTCGGGGCGGGCCCGGCTTTGTGCTCAGCCGGAGCCCCGCCTCGGTGGGCAGGCGATCCCCCTTGGAGATGTTGCAGGGACGGCAGCACGCCACCACGTTTTCCCAGCTGTGGTCTCCCCCGCGAGACCGGGGAAGCACATGGTCGAGAGACTCGGCCGGCCCCCCGCAGTATTGGCAGCGGTGACCATCACGCCCGAAGACAGCGCGTCGGGTCACCGGGGCGGCGCGGCGATATGGGACCTTCACGTAGCGGGTGAGGCGAACGACGGATGGAACCTCGACCGAAGAGCTCTCGGAGCTCCAGGTCTCGTCTTTCCCCACGACGACGCTGGCCTTCTGGTTGAGGACGAGGACGACTGCCCGGCGTGTCGTCACCACCGAGAGCGGCTCGTAGCTGGCGTTCAATACAAGGACCCGTGCCATTAGAAACGCTATTCCTGCCCGGAGACGTTACCAATCGGAGTGGGTCAAACTCGACTCCCCTGCATCAGAAGCAGGCTCAACGACACCGATCGCACGACCCACCGCCAGCGGCAGCGCCATGGTCCATCCACCCTCGATGTCGGCGTGGCCGCTCCGCTCCTGAGTCCCGTTGGTAGCGATGACGGTGAGCGTCCCCTCGTCCGGGGAAAGGGTGACTCTCGTGATCTCCAGCGGTATGCGCCCGAGCACCTGACACCAGGCGTCGGACATGCCCTGCGCGATCGCCATTGGCGTGGAGGGCACGAGCCGGAACGAGCGCACGGCGGTCCCGATGACCTCCACCCTGGCTCCCCCTTTCACCTGAGAGATTCGGACGTCCACGCCCAGAGCTGCCCTGGCCTGGGAGAGGCGATTTCCTATCTCGAGATCAGAATGCTCGAGGGATCTCACCCCGTAGGCGACAAGGAGGGCGCGGACCGACTCGAGGACCTGAGCCTCGTCGGCGTCCTCATCGAGTTTGACCTTGATCCCGGATTCGAGTTCTTCGAGATTCAACGACACAGACTCGACGCCGGGTATGTCCTGCAGTCGCTCGACGAGTTTCTCTTTCATGAGATCGCACGCATCCTTCTACGCCACGAGAGATAAGACGCCAAATCCTCAGGTCGAGGTTCCATCGAGCCCTGGCCATAGGCCGTGTGCAGCCGCCAGTCGAGGTACACCGTGGACGGAAAAGCGCCATGGCGACGTCTCATCGCTACGGCGGCACGTACCGCTTCCCATAGCAAAATGGGCCTGCCAGCCAAGGCAAACAGACCCCTGCCCAGTCCGGGCCCATTTTGTATGGATCGGTCGGACACTCCCATGGGGAACTCTAGCTACCTATAAAAGCGTCTCTCAGTAGGATCGACGCCACAAAAGCGAGTCGGGAGGGCCCTTGGACGCGGTATCAGCCCAGCAAATCGAAGCATTCTCCAAACGATTCGATCTGATCGCGACCAACGTCGAAAGGGTCATTCAGGGAAAGCGGGATGTGGTCGAGCTGGTCCTGCTCGCCCTGGTGGCCGAGGGCCACGTCCTCGTGGAGGACGTCCCGGGAGTCGGGAAGACGCAGTTGGCCAAGTCCGTGGCCCGGTCGATCGACAGCGAGTTCCAACGGGTCCAGTTCACCCCGGATCTCCTCCCCTCCGACGTCACCGGCGTGTCCGTGTGGGATCGCAATCGCAACGAGTTCGAATTCAAGCCCGGTCCGATCTTCGCCAACATCGTGGTTGGGGACGAGATCAACAGGGCCAGCCCGAAGACCCAGTCCGCCCTGCTCGAGGCGATGGAGGAGCGTCAGGTCACCTCGGACGGTGTGACCCGCGCCCTGCCACTCCCCTTCATGGTCATGGCGACCCAGAACCCCCTGGAGCACGAGGGGACCTATCCCCTACCCGAGTCCCAGCTGGACCGGTTCATGATGAGAGTGGTCATCGGGTATCCGAGCCGTCAGAAGGAGCTCGAGATCCTCGACACTCACGGCGTTCGTTCGACCTTCCTCGACCTGGAGCCCGTGGTCTCGGTCGAGGAGATCGAAGAACTGGTGGTGGTGGCCCGTGATGTCACGGTCTCCTCTTCGGTGAAGGCCTACATCATCGACCTGGTCGACGGGACCCGCCAGCACCCAGACGTCCTCCTCGGCGCGTCGCCGCGTTCGGCGCTGTTCCTACAACGGCTGTCGAGGGCACGAGCCGCCTCTCAGGGCAGGGAGTACGTCACACCCGACGACATCAAGCTGCTGGCCCACCCTGTGTTGGAGCATCGCATGGCGCTGCGACCCGAGGCCCAGATGCGCGGCGAGACACTCCCCGACGTCATCGAAGACCTCATGGGCAGGCTGAGGGTGCCGGGCACCACTTCCCGGATCGCCACCTGATGCCGACATTGCGAGGCTGGGCCCTGTCGGGGGCCGGTCTTGCCCTTCTCGTCCTCTGGTATGCCCTGGGCGAGGTCGAGTTGCTCCTCACCGGCGTGTTCCTCCTCCTGGCGCAGGCAGTCGCCCTCTTCCACGTGCGGAGACGGCGCCCGGACCTCGAGGTGAACCGAAGGCTCGGCTCGTCCACGGTCCACGACGGCGAAACGACGACGGTGACCCTGCTGATCGAGAACCCCTCACGACACAGTGTCAGCCGTCTGTCCATCGAGGACGACGTGAACCGTCTCGGTGTGGCGGTGTTCGAGGTAGCGCGACTCAAGTCAAAGGAGTCGGCATCGGCCACCTACCGGGTCACATGTCGTCCGCGTGGCGTCTATCGGGTCGGGCCGACGATGGCGCGGGTGAGCGATCCTCTCGGACTTGCGGAGACGAGCGCGTTGACCGGCCCGGCCGACCGGATCGTGGTCTATCCCGCTGTCGAGGAGCTCAGCGGGTTCCCGATTGTCCGGGGCCAGGACCCGGCGATGCAGGCGTCCCGCCCCGAGCACGCCCAGCGCGGAGGCGAAGACTTCTACACGTTGCGTGAGTACCAGCAAGGCGACGATCTGCGACGGGTCCATTGGCCATCATCGGCTCGAACTGATGAGTTGATGATTCGTCAGCTCGAGACCCCGTGGCAATCCCGCGCCCTGGTTCTTCTCGATGTGCGCAGCACCAGCTACGAGTCACAGGACGCGTTCGAGAGAGCGGTATCGGGGGCGGCCACGGTCGTCACACATCTCGTCGGGTCAGGGTTCGACGCGGACCTCTGGGCCGGCGATGCGGAAGCCATTGACGCTGCCCGCTACTCCTCGGCGATGGAGCGTCTCGCGCTGGTCCAACCGGACCCCGCAATCGACATCGAAGCCGTGGCGGGAAGGATTCGCCAGAAGGGTGGCGGTGGCGCCCTGGTCATTGTCACAGGGGTGGCCGACCGGCCCCTCTTGGGTGTTCAGCAACTACTGGCGGGCGACTTCCCAACCACCGTCCTGATGACGGCGTCTGCCTCGACCTCCCAGACCCTGGTCGGCTTCCACCGTATGGGTGTCACCACAGTCTCGGTCGCACCCGACCAGGCCTGGGCGCCTGCCTGGATGATTGCAATGAGAAGCTCATGGACAACGGCCTCGGTCGGCTAGCCGGCGCCGCCGCCTTCGTCTTGATGCTCGTCCGGCTCGGGCGGCTCCTCGACACCGGGCCGGAGGCACCCGATTGGCAGCTCATCATGCTGGCCTCTGCCTTCCTCGGCGGGGTGATCTGGTGGTTGCTCGGCCAGACAGTCAACAACAAGCGGATCTCCATGGCGATCTTCGTCGTGGCCGGGCTAGCCCTTTTCTTCCGGATCGCCGTCCCGGACACGCTGTTGTTGGGCTTCGTGCCGACCCCGGCCACCCTGGGTGGGCTAGGGGACGAACTGGGCCAGACCCTCGACCTGATCCGATTCGGCGTTGCTCCGGTGTTCCCTACCTCCGGTCTCGTGGCCGTTCTCGCGGTGCTGATGTGGATCACAGGCGCCCTCTATGTCTGGGGAGCCACCGCTGGTCCTTCGATTGCGATGATCGCCCCCTCGCTGGGCCTCTATCTGCAGTTCGCGGTCATGGACCGGATACCCGGCGGGCCGATCTGGATGGGGGCTGTGGCCGCTGTGATCGCACTGGCCCTTGCCTCGATCGGGATCGAACGGCGCCAGGAAGCCGGGAGGGTCCGTGATGTAGAGGGTCGGCCACTTGCTCGGCGGGCGGGCGGCATGGCCCTCATCCTCGCTGCCCTGGTGGCGGGAGGATCGCTGTTCGTCGCCGACACGGCATCTTCGCTGGTCCCGGCGACGGGGAACGTCCGCTGGCGGTATGGCGGGGGCTATGGGCCGGGATTCGGCGGGGTCACATTCGATCGCCTCGCCGACCTGCACCAGAGCATCATCCGGCGAACGAATGCCGTGGTCTTCCGGGCCACACTCGACCCGAACGCGCCACCCGCCAACGAGATCTATTGGCGGATGGAGAGCCTCGATTTCTTCGACGGGGAGGCGTGGCGCCCCACCGCCAGCCCGGCTGACTTCTACGAGCCGGGGCTCGGGGGTGGCAACCCGGAGCACGCCTACCGAGGGACGAGCCAGGAGATCACACAGAGGGTCCAGATCGAGGCGCTGAGGTCCCAGGTCCTGCCCACTGTCGGCGTCGGGCAATTCTTCCGTTCGGAGTCGGTCAATGTGAGCGCGTTCCAGATCACCCCCGATGGCTCGGCGATCTACCAGGCAGAGTTGGACGAGGGCGACGAATACGAGGCCCAGTCGATCCTTCCCCTGCAGGATGCGGATCTGGGCGCCCTGGCCACCAACCCCGACGGCGCCCTCAGTCCGTTGTTCGCCAATGCGGCCGACGCCGGAGTGACTTCGATGCAGCCCGGTGACCCGCCCGGGATCGTGGAGCCTCCATCTGACATCGCGAGATTCACCGATCTCACCGAGGAGGTCCCCAGAGCCCTGGGTCAGGAGGCGAGACGTCAGACGGCTGGTGCCACGACCCGCTTCGAAGCGGCGTGGTTGCTCGAGCGCTGGTTCCGGGAAAGTGGCGACTTCGAGTACTCCACCGAGGTGTCGACCGGACACGACACACTCGATCTGGAGGCGTGGCTCACGGACCCGGAGAGCCAGAATTACCGGATCGGATACTGCGAGCAGTTCGCCGCCGCAATGGCCTATTTGGGGCGTGTCGTGGGGATTCCGAGCCGGGTGGTCTGGGGATTCACCCCGGGCACCGTGGAGCAACAGAGCGACGGCAGCGACGTGATCGTTGTCAGGGACAACAACGCCCACGCTTGGGTCGAGATGTGGATGGATGGGTTCGGCTGGGTGCGCTTCGACCCGACTCCCCGGGCCGACGGCACGCTGCCCGAGAGCGTCACAGCAGAATTCGACCCGGCGCCTTATCTGCCCGAGAGAGGGGAGGGGGCGGATACCCTCGGTCAGCCAGGGTTCTTCGCCGAGAGCCAATTCGAAGAGGGCGGAGGCGCGATCGGCGCCGCTTCGGGTGCGAACAGCGGCTTTCGACTCACGTGGGTATGGCTGATACTGCCCGTGCTGGCCGTAGCCGTGGCGCTGGTTCCGACCCTGAAGGCGTTCCGACGGCGGAGACGGCTAAAGCGGCTGCGTGAGGGTGACATCACGGCGGCATGGGACGAGATCGTCGATCGCCTCGCAGACCTGGGCGCCCCGGTCCCCTCCACTCAGACTCCGCTCGAGTTCGCCCACGCCACCGATCGGTCCCTGGTGCCGCTGGCATCGTCTTATTCGGCCACGATCTACGGGAACCGCCAGGGTCTGGGGCACGTCTCGGACCTGACCCATGTGGAGACCTGGATCAAGCGGAACTTCGAAGGTCGGGATCGGGCCTGGGCATCGCTCAACCCGAAATCTTTGATCGACCGGGACTAGTGGTCTGTCGCTGAACTAGAGCGAGACGCCCTAGGAGCCGGCAGCCCGCTCTTCGCCGATGTCATCCTCCACGCGGCGGAGCATGTCCAGGAATCGGCTTCGATCCAACTCGAACCTGGAGACGTCTTCCTCTACCTCCCTGGTGATCTCATCGATCGCAACGAAGAAGGCGAGCTGGCCGGTGCGAAGGGCGTCCATCAACTCCCCCTCGTCCGAGCCCACGTGAAATATGGTCTGGCCATCGGTGACGAGCTTGACCTCGGCGAGATGGTCGTCCATCTCCCCCTCCCGGCGGAGATAATCCCAGGCACGTCTCACCCTCTGCAGCGACATGCCGTTGTCGAGAAGGCTGCGAACGACTCTCAATGCAACGAGATCCCGGAACGAGTAGAGGCGACGAACGCCGGGTCTCCCACCCGTCGTCTGCACGGAGGGTTTGACCAGTCCTACACGATCCCAATATCGAAGTTGATGATGAGTGCAGTTCGTCAGCCGACATGCCTGCTCGGCTGTGAATGACTGGTCCACGCGTCCCTTCCTAATACCAACTGCTCCGACCCAGAGTCATGGGCCGACGCTCTCCTCCTCAGGTGGTGGAACCTCCCGAGACCACCGCCAGGGGCGGGTACATTAGCCGCTCGGAGTCAGTCGCGACGAAAGGGATCCTGCCAGCCGGGGCCGTGCTCTTCACCCTGTGGCTCGCTGTCGGTCGCGCGCCACGCCCGCGATCTGAGCCCGGTGACCAGGGCGGCCGCGGAGCCGACCAACAGCCCGAAGCCGAGAAAGGCGATGAGGGTGTTCGAGGTGAAGAAGCCGATCACAATGGCAAGACCGGCGACGACTCCCAACATGGCGAGCCGCACCCCGACACGTGAGGGCTTGGCTATCTGCCTGACGGCGCGGGCGAGCTCCGGATCTTCCTCGTAGAACTGCCGCTCTATCTCCGCCAGGATCTTCTGTTCGTGATCATCGAGGGCCATGTCAACCTCTCAACATCCGGAAACAGCCCTCTGACACAATACACCCGGGCTGGAGACAGTTCACCGGTGAAATCAATCCTCGGGCGCTGGCCCCCGTATAAGGCGGGCCGGTTCCACCGAATGTTCCCCGAAACGGTCTCGCACGCCGGCCACCGCCTCGTCGACGCGTGCCCAATTTGCCTCTGCTCCTATAGGCATCTGCCTGGGCTCACCAGCCGGCTCGAGACCTGATCCCCCAAGACCGAGGAGACGGACCGGGCGATCGATGTCGACCTGTTCCAGGAGCCCGATCGCGATCAAAAAGAGATCGCGTGGGCCGTCGACGACACCACCGGAAGTGACACTGCGGGTCACGGTGGTGAAGTCGCCAAACCTCACCTTCAAGGTCACTGTGCGCGCAGCTAGACCCGCTCGATGAAGACGGTCGGCCAGCCTTTGAGCATGAGCGAGGAGGGCGGTCTCCATCACCTCGGTGCCTTCGAGATCGCTGTCGTAGGTCTCCTCGACCGAGATGGATTTGGCATCGATGTCGGGCGTCACCGGGCGGTGGTCGATGCCCCGGGCGAGATCGAGGAGGTGGCGGCCCTGAGTCGGGCCCAACGACCCGACGACGGAGCTCTCGGGCAACTCGGCGAGATCTCCGATGGTCACCACACCGAGACGCTGTAGCCCGGCCAGCGTCGCCGGCCCCACCCCCCACAACGCTTCCACCGAGAGGGCATGGAGGAACTCCAATTCGGTGTCTTTCGGGATATGCCGATATCCGTCTGGCTTCGCCGCCTCCGACGCCAGCTTGGCAATGAACTTGGATGACGCGATGCCGACCGAGGCCGGGAGGCCGAGCCGGCTCCGGATCTCCCCACGAACCGCGACCGCTACCTCGATCGATGTGGAGAAATGGCGGCGGAGCCCGGACACGTCGAGGAACGCTTCATCGACACTCAGGCCCTCGACAGAGGGGGTGAATTCTCGAAACACCCCGAAGACCCGAGCCGACAACTCTCCGTAGCGGCCATGTGAGGGGGGCACGACGATCAGATCCCTGCACAGACGTAGGGCGGTGGCCGTCGGTTGGGCGGATCGGACGCCGTGGACACGGGCCTCGTACGAGGCGCTGGCGATCACACCCCTGTTACCGGCGCCTCCGACCGCCACGGGCTTCCCGATCAGTCCCGGGTCCCGCAGTCTCTCTGCCTCGACGAAGAAGGCGTCCAGGTCCACGTGGAGAATCGGCTCAGCCCACATCCGGGTCTGAAGTTACCCCGGCTGTGCCCGACGACCGACAACAATGTCAGGATGGCCGCACTGGTACATCTGGTTCGCCACGCCGAGGTCGACAACCCGGGGCATCTGGTCTACGCCGACCTACCCGGGTTCGGACTGTCGCCACACGGCGTGGAGCAAGCGAGGCGAATTGGTCGCTATCTGGGCCCTCGACCGGTCGTGGCCATCTGGTCCTCGCCACTCGAGCGCTCGCTGCGCACCGCCGAGGAGATCGCCGCTCGTACCGGGGTACCGGTCAAGGTCGACCCCGACCTCACCGAATGGGCGGTGATCGGGCGGTGGAAGGGTCATGCGTGGCGGGACCTGCCATCGGCGTTCCCTGGTGACCTCGAGGCCTATCTCGAGCATCCGGACAGCCTTCCGTTTGCAGATGAGACTCTCGAGGCATTGGCAGAGCGAATGGCTGCAGTGGCCAGGAGGCTCGACACCGAGCATCCCCATGGCGACGTCGTCATCGTCTCTCATCAAGACCCGATCCAGGCCGGAATCCTCAGGCTGATCGGGTCACCTTTGGTCGCGCTCCACCAGGACAAGCCTGGTCATGGCACGGTGGTGACTCTCCGACCCGGCCCCGCATGGCGGGTGGAGACGGTGTGGGAGCCGGGCGAGTCCCCACGCTTCGGAGAGAAGCGGAGTCTCCGGGTGCTCGAGCACGCCGGGAGCCCGGACGGCCCGACTTCCGCCTGACCCGGGCGTCCTGCGAAACTTTCGCGGGTGACAGTCCCCCTGCTGGCATGCACTCCTCTCGTCGCGGCCCTGCTCTGGGCCGTGGCGCTGGGGGTGGATGGCGGCCAACTGGCTCCGGGCTCGGTCCTGCTGGTCGTGACGGGTCTCCTCGCCCCGGCCACCGTGGGGATGGTGGGTGTGACTGTGACCGGGGGTCGCTGGGCACACAGGACGTTGCTCCTGGTGGTCGCAGCGATGTTATTGCTCGCAGTGGTGCGCCCTATCGATGCCCTGTGGGGGATCGCTCTCGTCTCCACCGTGCTAGCCGGGATCGCGCTGCTCTCCCCTGCCGTCACGGCGGGGCTGCGGAAGTTGCCCGCGGCCGGCGGCCTACCGACTCGAGCAGTCGTCCTCCCCCTGATCCTCATCGGAGTCCCCTTCCCACTCGGGGTCGCGGCGTGGAGCGGGGTATCCCCGGGAACACTCATTGTCGGGTTGAGCGCCCCCCTTGCTGCGCTGTGGTTCGCCCGGGTGTTCCCCGGCGGGCTCTATGTGGTCCGGGTGATCTGGCCGATGGCGGCGATCGGCCTCGCCTTCACGCAATGGCTGGCGCCGGCGATCGTTTCTGTGGTCTCCGGCGTGGCCATTGCAGTGCTGGCCTGGCATCCCTCGGTCGCCGTCGCCTTCCACCCGCCCCGTGAGGTCGGGTCGGTCTACCCGATCCCGCCCGAGCTGGCCCCGCGCGAGGTCCTGGATTCAGCCGACCTCGACGAGCACGGGCGCCCGAAACGATGAGGCGGCGGCCAAACCCGTGGATTGCGATCCCATCGCTCGGTCTGGGCCTGCTCGCCGGATTCCTGGGCTGGTTCGTGACAGACGTGAGCTGTCGTCAGCCCGATGGCGCCGGTGGTTTCACCACTTGTTCCGGATGGGCCGCCCTGGTGGCCATCGTCTCGTTCCTGGTCGTCACGGTCGGCGTAGCCCTGGTTCTGGTGCTGGTCTATCGCTCTCTAGCCGAATGGCGAGAGAAGAGCTCTAGGTCTTAGCTCGTAGGTGGCAGGTACCCAGAACCCAGAACCTAAGACCTACGACTCATTGATCTTCGGCTTTGCTGAAGATCAATGAAACGTTGTGCCCCCCGAACCCGAAAGAATTCGACATCGCGTGTCGCAGCGACGCCTCCCGCTTGACATTCGGGACGTAGTCGAGATCACACTCCGGATCTGGCACCTCGTAGTTGATGGTCGGGGGCAGCACCTGGTCGCGGAGGGCCATGATGCAGGCGACCGCCTCGACAGCCCCGGCGCCGCCCAGGATATGACCGGTCATCGACTTGGTCGAGGAGACCGGAACAGTGTCGGCGGCCGTGCCCATTGCGATCCGTATCGCCGCGGTCTCGGTTGTGTCGTTGGCCTCGGTAGATGTGCCGTGGGCGTTGATGTACCCGATGTCCTCGGGCGCCAGACTGGCGTCTTCGATGGCATTGACCATGGCCCGCGCCGCACCACTCCCTCCCGGCCGGGGAAGAGTGATGTGATAGGCATCCGCCGACATGCCGTAACCCGTCAGTTCGGCCAGCACGGGCGCGCCACGAGCGATGGCCGTATCCATGTCTTCCAGGATCAGCGCGGCGCCTCCCTCACCCATGACGAAACCGTCACGGTCGGCATCGAAGGGCCTCGATGCCCTTTGTGGCTCCTCATTTCGGCTCGAGAGCGCTCTGGCTTGCGCGAACGTGGCGATGCCAAACGTCGTGATGGCCGCCTCGGACCCTCCTGCGACCACTACGTCAGCTGCCCCGCGGCGAATCAGTTCGGCTCCGTCGCCGATAGCGTTGGCTGATGCGGAGCAGGCCGTCACAACGCAAGACACCGGACCCAGCAGGTTGTGCTCGATCGAGGCGAGCCCTGCCGCCATGTTGGGGATCACCCGGGGAACCCCGGTCGGGCTGACCCGGTCCGGGCCCCTCTCGGTGAGGGTGACGATCTCGTCGATGAACGACCCCATGCCACCAAACCCGGCGCCGACCACGACGCCTGCCCTGGCCGCGGCAGGGTCATCCTCCTCGAACGACAAGCCCGCCTGTGTCAGTGCCTGACGAACCGCTACGAGGAAGAACTGGGCAAACCGGTCGAGCCTGCGAACTTCGCGCCGATCGAAATGTTTCTCCGGCTCCCAGCCCGTGACCTCGCCGGCGATCGTCGTGCGGTATCCCTCGGTGTCGAAAAGGCTGATCTGCCCGATGCCGGATTTGCCCGACAGCATGGCGTCCCAGGTCGAGCCGACGTCTTCCCCTACCGGAGTGACCGCGCCGAGCCCGGTGACGGCGACCCGCCGTCGCTCGGGTGGCATCAGATCAGCCTCCG
>JALDXP010000070.1:0-11161 GCA_032154885.1 Actinomycetota bacterium | reverse complement strand
TTGGGAATCCAGCTTCTGATCGTCTCTGTGATCGGTCTGGGCACCGCCCTCTATGCCTCACGCCTGATTCCGGAAACCGCTCCCCGTCGTCGCGAAGGAGAGCGGTCCGGCCGGCTCGCCCTCGGACTGATGCTGGCCGGCGGGTTTGCCGTGTTCATAGAAGGCGCGCCTTTCGACTGGAGTGCCATATTTCTCGTCGACATCACCGGGACCGGAGAGGCCCTGGCGGGGACCGGTGTCATCGTCTTCACCGGAGGGATGCTGATCGGTCGCCTCGCCGGCGATCACGTGGTCGATCGATTCGGGGCCATTCCGACCCTGTACGCCGGCGTCGTCATCTCGGTGGTCGCTTGCTTGTTTGTGGTGGGGCTCCAGACAGTGGTGACGTCGTTGATCGGCTTCGCGGTCTGGGGACTGGGCATCTCGGTCGCTCTCCCGGTGCTCTACAAGCTGGCCGGGTCACATCGCTCCTTTGGAGAAGGGTCGGGTCTGGCCGCTCTCACCGTCGGCACCCGTCTCGGGTTCATGGTCGCACCCGCGCTGATCGGCGTCGCTGCCACCGCTTGGTCCCTGCCGGTCGCGTTGGGCGTGATCGTCACACTCGCTGCGGTCGCCGCTCTTCTCGCCGTTCGACTCACAATCGGCAGGCCCAGCCCGGTGGGGGATTCCCTTCCCGGGGGTGGGGTCTCATAATGTGTGGTCAACCGATCCGGGAAATGGCGTGAACAAGCAGGCCGAATATGTCATGCGCACCGTCGAGGAGCGTGGGATCAGATTCATCAGGCTCTGGTTCACCGACGTTCAAGGCTTCCTCAAGTCGGTGTCGATCAGCCCGGCAGAGCTCGAGGTTGCGTTCGAGGAGGGAATGACCTTCGACGGATCGGCCATCGACGGGTACGCCCGGATCCAGGAAGCCGACATGCTGGCGAGACCCGACCCGTCGACCTTTGGGGTGCTCCCCTGGCGCACCGAACAGCAGGTGGCTCGGATGTTCTGTGACATCGCCACACCCGATGGCGAGCCTTTCTCGGGCGACCCGAGGATCGTCCTCAAGCGGAACCTGGGCCGCGCCTCGGAGATGGGGTACAACTTCTACGCCGCGCCGGAGCTCGAGTTCTTCTATTTCAGGGACTCCGGGCCCGAGCCCGAGGTGCTCGACCACGGGGGCTATTTCGACATGACTCCGCTCGACGTCGCCCAGGACTACCGGAGAGACACGATCAATGCGCTGGAGCAGATGGGCATCCCGATCGAGCATTCCCATCACGAGGTGGCGCCCAGCCAGCACGAGATCATCGCCCGCTACACCGATGCGCTGACGATGGCCGACACCATCATGACCTCACGCCTGACGGTCAAGGAAGTGGCACTGAAGCATGGGATCTATGCCACGTTCATGCCGAAGCCGCTCGAGGATCACGACGGCTCGGGCATGCACCTGCATCTGTCTCTCTTCGAGGATGATGTCAACGCGTTCCACGAGCCGGGGACCCCGGGCGGCCTGTCCAAGATCGGCCAAGCGTTCATCTCCGGCATCCTGCGCCATGCCGCAGAGATGACAGCGATCACGAACCAGTGGGTCAATTCCTACAAACGGCTGGTCGACGGCTTCGACGCACCCATCTACATCTCCTGGGCCCGCAACAACCAATCGGCTCTCGTGAGGGTTCCAACGGTGAAAAAGGGCAAGCCATCGAGTGTCCGCGTGGAGTATCGGGCCGCCGACGCCGCCTGCAACCCCTACCTGACACTTTCGGTGATCCTCGCAGCAGGGTTGGCAGGCATCAAGGAGGGGTACGAGCTGCCACCCGAGATCTCGGCCAACATCCATCTCATGACGCCGGCCGAGCGGGCCGCCGCTGGGGCGAAGCGCCTCCCCGAGACTTTGTCCGAGGCGCTCGACCTGATGGAGGGGTCCGAGCTGATCGCAGAGGCCCTCGGAGAGCATGTCTTCGACTGGTTCCTCCGCAACAAGCGCAAGGAGTGGGACCGCTATCAGCACCACGTCTCGCGCTTCGAGCTAGAGAGCTATCTGCCGGTCCTGTGAATCCTGCCCTGTGAACGTCGCCATCCATCCTCCCGACTGCTCGGAGAGCATCCTCGACGGGTTGCTCCTGGCCGGGGCGACCCATCTCGCGGCTCCGGAGCTGGTGCCCGAGGAACGAGTGATCAATGACGCCGACATCCTCTTGGTCGAGCTCGGCGACCAACCGATCCGGCGTCTGCGAGAGGTCACGCGGATCGTTGAGGAGATCGGACTCCCCGTCATACTCGCCATTTCCCTCGACCAACTCGCTCTCGTCGATTCCACGAGCGGCATCTCCGACTTCATCACGACCCCGGTCGACCCACTCGAGCTCAGGCTGCGCGTTCAGCGGCTGAACAAGGAAGAGCAGACTGACGATCTGGTGGTGTTCAAGGACCTCGAGTTGAACACCCTCAATTATCAGGCAACGTTGGCCTCCAAGCCGATCGACCTCACCTTCATGGAGTACGAACTGCTTCGATTCCTGGTCGCGAATCCGATCCGTGTCTGGTCTCGGGAACAGCTTCTCTCCAAGGTCTGGGGTTACGACTACTACGGCGGCGCACGCACCGTCGATGTCCATATCCGCCGCCTCCGCTCCAAGCTCGGCGAGGAACGCGCCTCCTGGATCACGACCGTCCGCTCGGTGGGGTACCGGTTCGGGTAGCTCGGGTCTGACTACGAACCTGAGGTTCTACGTAACGGATCCGTGACGAACTCTCTCAGGTTCGCCCCCGCCGGCATCGACCGACCACAATTGACCCATGGGTTTCCGGACGAAGCAGGTACACGCCGGGGTGACGCCCGACCCGACTACCGGGGCGATCCTCACCCCCATCCACCAGTCGACGACCTTCGTACAGGAATCGGTGGATGAGTACATGGGCAAGGGTTACTCCTACAGCAGGGGCGGAAACCCGACGGTGCGTGCCCTCGAGGAGAAGCTGACGGCTCTGGAGGAAGGCCATGACACGACGGCCTATGCCTCCGGGATGGCGGCCACCGTCGCCGTCTTCCTCGGCCTCCTGCGGGCGGGGGACCACGTGATCATTGCCGACGTGGTGTACGGGGGCACCTATCGATTCGCCGATCAGTTTCTCACCAAGTTCGGCGTCGACGTCACCTTTGCCGACGCCTCGAATGCAGACAGAGTTCAAGCGGTCATGCGGCCCGAGACACGTATCGTCTTCACCGAGAGCCCGGCCAATCCAACCTTAAAAGTGACCGATCTAGCCGCCATCTCGGAAATCACCCGATCGGCCGGCGCGCTCCATGTCACCGACAACACGTTCCTCACTCCCTACTTCCAGAAGCCGTTCGAGCTCGGCGCCAACATCGTCATTCACTCGACAACCAAATTCCTCGATGGTCATAACGCGACGCTCGGCGGGGCAGTGATCGTCGACGACGAGGAGCTCCAGGAGAAGATCTCCTTCGCCCGCATCTCGGCCGGGCTGGTGATGTCGCCGATGGTGGCCTGGCTCACCTTGCAGGGAGTCAAGACGTTGAGCGAGCGCATGGACCGGCAGTCGGCAAATGCCCTGGCCATCGCCGAGTGGCTCCGGGCTCACCCCAAGGTCGACTATGTCAATTATCCGGGGTTGACGTCCCATCCGCAGTATGAGCTCTCGTCGCGTCAGGCCAGCGGGTTCGGCGCCTTGGTGTGCTTCGAGGTGCACGGCGGTGCGGAGACGGGCAAGAAGCTCATGGACGCGGTCGAGCTGTGGAGTCTCGCCGAGAATCTGGGTGCGGTGGAATCGCTGATCACCCACCCGGTAACGATGACCCACGCCGCCGTTCCGGCTGAGGAGAGGGTGGCCGCGGGCATCACCGACGGGCTGGTGCGGCTCTCGGTCGGGCTAGAAGACGTCGAGGACTTGATCGCGGACCTCGAATCCGCCCTCGACCGGGTCTAGGACGTTCTCGCCCTCACCAGGGTGTCGCGGGCGTACTGACGGCCCTCGTCGGTGTCGACGGGGCGATTCACCACCTCAGCCTCGACGATGACGAGACCATCGAGCCAGCCGAGCACCACGGGCACATCCCACAAGAGCTCCGGGTACTGAGGCCCGCCCCAGCCGTCGGTCGGGTTCGAAACATCGTGTCCGATCAGAAAGAGCTCGCCCCCTGGGGCGAGCCAATCTCTCGCCCGCCGCACGACTGTCTCGTAATCGCCCGGGACCAGATGCAGATAGGCGATGAGCACGAGATCGAAGCTCTGCTCGGTTTCCCAGGTCCGTACGTCGGCGATCACGAAGTCGACTGCGTCAGACTGCGCCTTGCCCTTGCTGACTGCCACCTCGGAGAAGTCGACCGCGGTCATCTCCCAACCGAGGGAGGCAAGCCAGATCGCATTGCGCCCTTCGCCCGCGGCTAGATCGAGGCCTCGGCCGGGTGCCATACCGGCCAAGCGATCCGCCACGAAGAGATTGGGAGTGACCGACCACAGATGGTCGTGACTGCGATACCGCTCGTCCCATTCGGCGGAATCCACGGTCATTGGCCTCGCGCTAGCCGAACTCGATGCCCTGGGCCAGAGGCAGGTCGTCACCCCAGTTGATCGTGGTGGTCTGCCGGCGCATATACGCCTTCCAGGCGTCGGATCCGGCCTCCCTACCTCCACCGGTCTCCTTCTCGCCGCCGAAGGCGCCGCCGATCTCGGCACCCGACGTCCCGATGTTGACGTTGGCGATTCCGCAGTCGGAGCCGCCGTCGCTGAGGAATCGCTCGGCGTTCTTGATCGACTCGGTGAAGATGGCTGAGGAGAGGCCCTGGGTCACGCCGTTCTGTATCTCAATCGCCTCTTCGAGGGTGTCGAACTCGATCACCCACAGGATCGGGGCGAACGTCTCCTGTTGGGTGATCGACGCCTCCTTGGGGACCACCGCGATGGTGGGCTCGACGAAAAACCCGGGCCGGTCGAGGCGGTTGCCTCCGGTCACGATCCTGGCTCCTTGCTCCCGTGCGATATCCAGGGCGTCCATCATCTGCACGACGGCGCGCTCCCCGACCAATGGGCCCATGAGGGTCCCACTCTCCAGAGGATCGCCGATGCTCACCTGTTTGTAGGCCTCGGTGAGTCGGCTCACCAGCTTGTCGGCCACGGCGCGGTGGACGAGGAGACGGCGAAGACTGGTGCATCTCTGCCCGGCAGTGCCAACGGCCGAGAACAGGGTGGCCCGGACCGCGAGCTCGATATCGGCGTCATCCATCACGATCACTGCGTTGTTACCGCCGAGCTCGAGGATCGTCCTGCCCATGCGCTGTGCCACTGCAGGGCCGACGATGCGCCCCATGTTGCAGGACCCGGTGGCTGATATGAGGGGCAATCTCGTGTCCTGATTCATCCGGTTGCCGACCGTGGCCCCGTCGCCGACGACGAGGTTGAACACACCCTCGAAACCACTGCCCTCCATCACCTCGTGCGCGATGCGGGTGACGGCGATAGCAGTGAGCGGGGTCCGCTCCGATGGCTTCCATACCACCGTGTCGCCACAAACGGCGGCCAGGGCGGAATTCCACGACCATACGGCGACCGGGAAGTTGAAGGCCGAGATCACTCCGACCGGGCCGAGCGGATGCCAGTGCTCGTACATTCGGTGGTTGGGCCGCTCCGAGGCCATCGTGCTCCCATAGAGCTGCCGGGAGAGTCCGACAGCGAAGTCACAGATGTCGACCATCTCCTGCACCTCGCCGACACCCTCGGGAAAGATCTTCCCCATCTCGAGGGTCACCAGGGCGCCGAGCGGCTCGATTTTCTCCCGCAGGGCGTCGCCAAGACGTCGGACGTACTGCCCGCGCTGAGGGGCGGGGAGGAGGCGCCACCGGTCGAATGTCTCGACCGACTGGGCGACCACCTGGTCGTAATCCGCTTCCGAGGCCATGCCAACGGTTGCCAGCGTCTCACCGGTTGTGGGGTTGACCACCTCGATCTGGTCGCCGGTGGGCTCGAGCCATTCGCCGGCGAATACACCACTGTTGTGGTCGCCAAGGCCCAGGGCTCCGAAGATCTCTTGCTGGTTCATCTCGATGCCACCACCTCTATCTCCACGAGGAAGCCTCCCGGGAGGGCACCTGCCTGAATGGCGGAGCGCGCCGGAGGCTCGGTCCCGAAGTACGAGCCGTACACGTCGTTGACTTTGGGGTAGTCGGCCATGTCAGCCATGAAGATCGTTGTCTTCACGATGTCCTGGTAGGTCAGCCCTACGTCACCGAGAATCACGCCGATGTTGTCCATGACTTGCCGGGCCTGCACCTCGACGTCGTCCGGACGGCGCTCACCAGTGGCGGGATCCAGGGCGACCTGCCCGCTCAGGAACACCAAACCACCGGCCTCGGCGGCGAAGGAATATGGGCCCATCGCCTTCGGCGCCGACGGGGTAGAAAGGACTTTCTTGGGCAAACGGGGGCTCCTGGTCGATACCAGGCTGAGGGTACCCCTGGGGGCGACCCAACCCTCAAGCCGTGTCAGGAGAAGCTGTTGCCGCAGCCGCAGGTCCGACTGACGTTGGGGTTGTTGATGGAGAACCCCGCTCCCATCAGACCGTCCTTGTAGTCGAGGGTCGAGCCCTTGACCATCTCGGCGCTCTGTGGATCGACGACCACCCTGACGTCGCCGAACTCCTCGACGATGTCGGTGTCGTCGATCTGGCTGTCGAAGAACATCTCATAGGAGAACCCGCTGCAGCCCCCGGGGCGGACCGCCATGCGAAGGGCGAGCCCGGGCTCTCCTTCCGCGGCGATCAGTTCGCCGATCTTCGTCACGGCGAAGTCAGTCACCTCGACCGTCTTCTCGGGCTTGTTCGACTTGATGCTGAGGATCTGTGTCATCGCTTTAACTCTGGTCCTGAACCTGGTGGCCTGTGTCGTCCATATTAACCGCCTCCGGCCCCTGGGCCATTCCCCCTATATCGGTAGTGGAAATTACCATTGAGAGTGCAATGGTCACCCGCAACGACGTCATCAAGACGCTCGAAGGTGTCCGCGACCCGGAGCTGGGCGGCAACATCGTCGAGTTGGGGATGGTCACCGATGTCGACATCACCGGCACGTCGGTGATGGTCGGCATCGCCCTGACCGTCGCCGAATGCCCACTGCGAAACCAGATCGAGAACGACACCAAACGGCGGGTGCAGGCGATGCCAGGCGTGGACCACGTCGATGTGCGAACCACCGCAATGACCAAGAAGCAGCGGGCTGGGCTCATGTCGGTGGCCAGGGCAAAAGCACGGGCGAGCGCCGAGCCGACGCAGGTCTCCCCCACGACCAGGGTGATCGCCATCGGATCGGGCAAAGGCGGCGTCGGGAAATCATCCATCGCTGTGAACGTCGCAGTGGCCATATCCCAGGCCGGGTTCCGTGTCGGCCTTCTCGACGCTGACATATGGGGCTTCTCCACAACGCGGATGCTCGGTGTCGAGGATCGTCTGGAGGCGAACGAGGACAGCAAGCTGATCGTGCCGGTCGAGGCTCAAGGTGTGAAGCTGGTTTCGACAGGGCTCATCATCGAGACCGAGGAAACGGCGCTCATGTGGCGCGGGCTCATGTTGTCGAAGGCATTGGAGCAATTCCTCAAGCAGGTGGAATGGGGTGAGCTCGACTACCTGATCATCGACCTCCCACCAGGCACCGGTGACATCCAGATGGCGCTCACCCGCTTGCTCCCCCAAACCGAGATGGTGGTGGTCACCACACCCCAACGGGCCGCACAGAAGGTGGCAGTCCGTGTGGCCGACATGGCGCGGCGCTCCCATATGCCGGTGGTCGGGGTCATCGAGAACATGGCCGGTCTCGCGTGCGCATGTGGCCGGGTCCACAATGTGTTCGGAGAGGGAGGCGGCCGCGAGCTGGCCGACGACCTGGGCGTGCCCCTCATCGCCTCGATACCCCTCGATCCCGAGGTCGTTCCCGGCGGAGACCACGGAAAGCCCGTCGTGACGACCGGCACCGGCTCACCGGCCGGTATCGCCATGCGGGAGGCCGCCGCACGGCTCGTCGAACTGGTGCCGCCGGCCGATCTCGAGACCTGCACCGGCCGCATTGCCAAGATCCTCACCGAGTTGGAGGAGTTGCCGGCCTGACCGGCACCCCCTCCGGCCCTCCGGGCCACCTTCCCCAACGTCGCTCCGCTCCTGGGGGAGGAAACTCAGCCCTTGGTACCGCCTCCGAGTAAACCCCCTAGTAGGTCACCAATGGCGTCCGAGGACCCGCCGGACCCCCCACTGCCACCGAGCAGCCCACCGAGCAAGTCACCGATCCCGCCGGCCGATCCACCAGCTCCGGTGGCACTCCCGATGAGGTCTTCGAGGCCACCCATTCCACCTGAGGGCTCCGGTCCCGTGGGTGATGTCTGACCTTGACCCTGGCCAAGGAACTTGCCCGCCAGCATGCTCAGAACGATCGGGGCGAGGATGGGGAGCAGCTTCTGGATGATTCCCGAGCCACCTCCCTGCTCACCCAGTTTGTTGATCACCTGTTCGCTGTTGTCGCCGAAGACATTGCCGACTATGGCCTGGCCATCGGTGGTGTCGATCGAGCCGAGGTCCAGAGCCTCCAACGGGGCCCCGGCGTGCTGGCCGAGGGCCTTCTCGAGGGAGGCGGCACCTCCCGGATCCTGGGCATTCGCCTCCATCCCGCCGAGCAAAGCGGGCACGGCCTGACGCACTGCTTGCTCCGCAGTCGCTTCGTCCACGCCGAGTTGTTGGGCGAGCTGATCAAGCGGGATCTGCGAGAGGATCTCGTCCGCAGCATCCATGAGCGCTCCTTTCGCGACCGCCCAGGCGGCAGCCGCGCTCGGACCCTACGCGGTCACGGTTGCGATGCGGTTATGGAGTAACCGGCTGGCCCGTCATCAGCTTGTAGGCGTACGCCGTCGCGATGATCGTCACGGGGATCGCCACGATCAGCCCGATCCCACAGAGAATGGCACCGACGATGAAGGCCAGGATCGAGGCAAAGAAGAGCCCGACCACCGAGCCGAGATTCTGATTCACCAGTGCGAAGCTGGCCTTGATCGCATCGAAAGCCGGGAGTCCCTTGTCGAGGATGAACTGATAAGTGAACATCGAAAAGAAGATCAGGATCAGCCCGGGAACGATGCAGAGGATCAGGCCGATGGCGGTGCCGATGGCCAACAGGATCGATGCCAGCACCACTTGACCGAGGTGCTCGGTCGACAGGAATGTGCTGAGCTCGATTCTCTGCCCTTCGGTGATCTTCAGGGCACCACGGACAACCGCGGCCTGAATGAGAAGGCTCACCAGTGCGCTCAAAAGCGAGAAGAACAAGTAGCCGACCCCGAAGAACATCCCGATGCCGATGTCGTCCGTATCGGTGAGCTCCCCGAATCCTCCGCCAAGGAGAGTGGCTATGAAGTTCACAGCCCCACCGACGACGATGAAGATCAGCATTGCGACCAGGATCGGTCCCAAGTACTCCTGGAACTTCTTCCAGCCATAGTTGAAGGCTTCCCCAACCTGGAACGCGGCGGCGCCACCAGGCACCGGCGGGGGAGGAGGGGGCGGAGGCGTGGGCGGGACCGCCGGCTCACTCGGTTGTGGCGGTGGGACGGGCTCGATCGGCGCTCCGGAATCCGGTGGAATCGGCGGCTCGGTCGTCATCTGTCTTCTCCCCTATCAGGTGGGTGAGAGGGTAACGAGTAACGATCCACCGCGACGACCAGGCTCGCATCTGCCTTCAGGTGACTAGTCACAACGAGTGGGAATGCGAACTGTCCTTTAACGACCACTCAGCGTGACGGAAGATGACGATCAGAACGTGCCTCGGTGCGTGGGGGCTAGGGGCAGCAGCAGGGAGGCTGATCGGAAGAGGACCCGAAAGGGTCCTCTTTCGGCATTCAGGGGGGAGATCAGCACAGATCTCGAACCAGCGGGTACGGGTTGACTGCTGAACCTCCACCCGGGTGATATTCGAAATGGAGATGGGGGAGGAATTCGGGCGCGTTGCCCGAGCTCCCGTTGTAGCCGATCACCTCACCCTCGGACACGCTCTGTCCGTCACTCACGTTGGCGAAGCTCTCGAGGTGGGCGTAAAAGAAGGTATCCCCACCGTCGGAGCGGAACCAGATGGCGAGACCACTGAGGCTGCCATCGGTCAACCTCTGGATCGTTCCCGAATAAATGGCGACGATCGGCGTGTTCCTGGCAGCCATCATGTCCACGCCCTGATGGGCTCGGCCCCCTGATCGGGCGTCGCCCCAGGAGTCGGAGAACGATACGGCCCCAGCCACAGGACAGGCTCCCCCACTCGACGACGGAGGTGGCGGCGGTTCGGCGGGGACGGTCGTGTCGGAGGTCTCGTCAGGGGGCGTGGTGGTCTCGGTTGGCGTTTCGGAATCGCCGTCAGTGGGCTCCGTCGAGCCGGGCGCGGTCGTGGTCGTGGCGTTACGCGCCGCCTCCTCCGCCGCCCTGCGACGTGCCTCTTCCTCCGCAGCGCGACGGGCCGCCTCCTCGGCGGCTTGCTGTGCGACCAGGCTGTCGTAGACCGCCTGCGCGTCCACCAACTGACCTTGCAAGTCCCCGGCCTTTGACTCCAACTCGGCGGTCAGGACCTCCTGCTCGGCCGAGGCCTCTTCGAGGCGTCCGGTCTGGCGATCGAGCTCGCCCCGAAAGGAGCGCAGCTGGTTGATCACGTCGGCGTCGTTGCCGGTCACATTCCTGAGATATTCGACGCCGGCGCCGTAGCTCTCGTCACTCGCCGAGAACAACACTTGCATCGACGTGGCGGTGGACGAGCCCATATACATCTCTACGGCCACCTCTTCCAGCTTCTGCTCGGTATCGCCGATCTTGACCCTCGCCAGTTCGATCGACGCGTTGAGATCGGTGATCTCCCGATCCAGGGCGAACTGGCGGGACCACGCCTCTTGAACCTCGTCACCGAGCGCCTGAGCCTCGGCCATGACCTCATTGACCTCGCTGCGGGCGCGGTCGATGTCCTCGTCGGTTACTTGGGCAGTGGCGGGGAGGGCCACAGCCATGACGAGCAGGGCGAGCAGGGTCCTGGCGTAGCGTGTCACGTGGGGTTGTCGGGTAGTGGGACGAGTACGGGCCCCGAAGAGGCTATCCGCCCTTCCTCAAACAGCAACACCAGGTGCGCCTCGACCGAACGGGCGGC
>JALDXP010000069.1:0-11185 GCA_032154885.1 Actinomycetota bacterium | reverse complement strand
GGCCCGATCACCTCGGCGTCGCCGAGCCTGTTGAGCAGCTTGTAGGAGGCGTTGGCGGCGGTCAGGTTGGGGAAGACGAGCACGTTCGCTGCCCGGCTCAAGGCTCCCCTGGGACGTCGATCGGCCAAGAGCTCGGGTATCACCGCGGTGTCCGCCTGCATCTCGCCGTCGACGGGAATGTCCGGTCTGGCCAAGCGGAACAGCTCCACCGCTCTGCGCACCCGGGCCGGCTCGCTACCACCAGCCGACCCGAAGTCGGAGTAGCTGATGAAGGCAACACGCGGGCTCCGGGCGAAGTCTTCTTCGGCGGTCGTGGTTGCAGCGAGCGCGATCTCGGCCAGCTGCTCGGCGGTTGGTTCGATATTGACAGCACAATCCGTGAAGAAATAGGCAGTCCCCCTGACCACGACCAGATACACAGAGCTGACGATCGACCGACCCTCCTCCACCTGAAGCACCTGCAGGGCGGGCCTTATCGTCTCCGGGTAGTAGCTGCTGAGTCCGCCGATGACGGCATCGGCCGCCCCTTCCCGCACCATGAGACACGCGTACATGGCAGGGTCCTCGGTCTGCCTTCTCGCGTCCTGCAGTGACAGGCCCTTGTGACGGCGAAGCTGTTCGAGGGTGAGCGCATACCGATCCCGCTCCCCCTCTTCCCGCAGGTAGTCGATCACTTCGATCCCATCGATGGAGATCCCCGCCTCCTCGGCCAGCCCATTGATTCGCCCGGCATCACCGAGGAGCACGACGTTGCCGATCCCCTCGTCGGTCACCCTCCGCGCCGCCCGGATCATGCGCACGTCTTCGGCATGCGGGTAGACGATCTTCTTCGGCTGCTCCATCGCCCGAGTGGTGATCGCATTGATCAGCCCGTGTGAGGCGTTGAATCTGGTCTGGAGCTGGGAGATGTACTCGTCGAAATCGTCGATGGGCGCCCGGGCCAGCCCCTCTTCCATTGCCGCCCTGGCCACCGCCGGCGCGACCCGCCAGAGGACCCGGGGGTCGAACGGTTTGGGGATTAGGTACTCGGGGCCGAACTGGAGCCGGTCCAGGTCGTAGGCTCGAAGGACCGAATCGGGCACGGGCTCCTTGGCCAGCTCGGCGAGGGCATGAACCGCAGCGATCTTCATCCCCTCGGAGACGCCCCGAGCCCTCACGTCGAGAGCGCCCCGGAAGATGAAGGGGAATCCGAGGACGTTGTTCACCTGGTTCGGGTAGTCGCTTCGCCCGGTGGCCATGACCACGTCCGGCCTAGCCGCCAGAGCGTCCGCGTAGCTGATCTCGGGATCGGGGTTGGCCAGCGCAAAGACGATCGGCCGCTCGGCCATCGTCTGGACCATCTCCTTGGTGACGGTGCCGGCGATGGAGACGCCGATGAAGGCATCCGCACCCACGAGGGCGTCATCGAGCGTTCGGGCATCTGTATCGACGGCGAATTCCCTCTTGATGTCATTGAGATCGTCGCGTCCGTTGTGGATCACACCGATCGAGTCGACCATGAGGATGTTCTCCGGGCTCATGCCGAGCTCGATGAAGAACCTCGCCGAAGCGATGCCGGCGGCTCCTGCACCGGCGAATACCACCTTCACACGGGAGATCTCCCGCCCCGTGAGCTCGAGAGCGTTGAGGAAAGCCGCCCCACCGATGATGGCGGTCCCGTGCTGGTCGTCGTGGAACACGGGGATGTCGAGCCGATCGCGCAGGGTCTGCTCGACTTCGAAGCACTCCGGCGCCTTGATGTCCTCGAGATTGATGCCGCCGACGGTTGGGGCCAGCATCTCGCAGAATCTGATGACATCTTCGGGCGAAGTGGCGTCGATCTCCAGGTCGAACACGTCGATGTCGGCGAAGCGCTTGAACAAAACGCCCTTGCCTTCCATCACCGGTTTGCTGGCCAGTGGACCGATGTTGCCCAAGCCGAGCACCGCAGTCCCGTTGGACACCACGGCGACCAGGTTCCCCCTGTTGGTGAACCGAAACGCGGCATCAGCATCCTCGGCGATGACCAGGCAAGGCTCGGCCACGCCTGGCGTGTAGGCGAGACTGAGATCGGCCTGGGTCGCCGTGGGCTTGGTCGACCTGATCGCCGTCTTGCCCGGGGTGGGCTTCTCGTGGTACTCCAGGGCCTCGGAGAAAGTGGGTTTGCGGGCCATCTGACGCCCGAGCCTATCTGCAAAGAGGGATCAGCGACACAGTCGCCCGTCGGCCGGGAGTTCCCCTTGACCCCTGCACATGCGAGAATTGCAGGGAGCGATGATGACTTCAAACCTTCCCATCTACCAAGACAATGGCTACAAGGTCATGGCGGGCTGGAGGGTGGGTCACGCCCCGGAGGAGTCCACCACCCGCTCGGGTCTGCTCGTTCCGATCGGGACCAAGGACGGAAACGACGCACTCACACTCGTCGACGTGAGAACGGGCCAGCGCTTCTGGGCGGTGCCCACCGGCGCTTGGCGGTTCATCTGGCCGGCCACGGGCAAGCCGGTCATCGCGGTGCGTGAGTCACAGATCATCGCCGAAGAGGAAGTCGATCACGTCGGGGACGAGGGTCAGTACCTCTGAGCGGCCTTAATCCCCCGCCATCGAGCGGTCCGACCCGCCAACATCCTGCTCTCCGAGCACCATGACCCAAGAACACGCCTCCAGACGCCGTCGTCGCCTCACCGCGACAGTCACCGATCTCGAAGTCGCCATACAGCGGGCCTTCCTGGTCGGTGTCGAGCTGCCCGGGATGACCACCGTCGACTCCGAGCGCAGCCTGGAGGAGCTCGCCCTGCTCACCGACACCGCCGGATCCGATCCGGTTGATCAGGAACTGGTGCGCCGCAACAGGATCGATCCCGCCACCTACATCGGCTCGGGCAAGGCCGAGGAGATCGCCACGTTGACCAATGCTCTCGACATCGACGTGGTGGTCTTCGACAATCAGTTGACACCTGCTCAACAGCGCAATCTCCAGAAGCTCTTCGGCTGTGACGTGGTGGACCGGGAAGGCCTGATCCTCGACATCTTCGCCCAGCACGCCCACACCAAGGTCGGTGCGCTCCAGGTGGAGCTGGCGATGAACCGGTACAACCTCCCCCGTCTTCGAGGTCGAGGAACAAGTCTCTCCCAACAGGGTGCAGGGGTTCTCGCACGTGGGCCCGGCGAGACGAAGCTCGAGACGGATCGACGGCGCATCCTCGAGCGCAACTCGAAGCTCGAACGCGAGTTGAAGGAGACTGTGAAGCACCGGGAGACCCAGCGCAAGGCGAGGAAGAGATCCGATATCGCCCAGATATCAATCGTCGGGTACACCAACGCCGGCAAATCCACCCTCCTCAATGCTGTCACCAACGCAGACGTCCTCGTCGAGGACAGGCTCTTCGCCACCCTCGATTCCACCGTGCGCAGGCTCGTGCTGGCTGACCAGCAGACGGTGCTCTTGGCCGACACTGTGGGATTCGTGCGGCGTCTTCCCCACCACCTGGTCGAGGCATTCCGGTCGACCCTGTCCGAGGTAGCCGAAGCCGACCTTCTGCTTCACGTGGTGGATGGAACCGATCCGGACCCCGCCGGGCAGATCGCAGCGGTCCGCGAGGTGCTGCTGGAGATCGGGGCGGCCGAGATCCCCGAGCTGACAGTCATCAACAAGAGCGACATGATCGGTGAAAAGGCCCTGAACCGCCTGACCAACCTCTATCCGGATGCCGTGTTCATCTCCGCGCTCAAGGGGGTCGGGCTCGAGGAGTTGCTGGAGCGGATCGGCTCACTGGTCGAGCGAGCCACTGTCACCCTCACCCTGGAGATCCCTTACACGCGGGGTGACCTGGTAGCCGCCGTCCATCGGGTGGGAGAGGTGATCGAGGAGAAGCACGACGACAACGGCATGATCCTCGAGGTGCGGGTCCCCGAGACAGCACGCGCTCAGTTCGCACCCTTCAGTCGGTGAGGTTCAGTCGCTGAAGGCGAGGGCGGCGGCGCCGACGATCCCGGCGTTGTTGGCCAGAGCCGCTTTGGTCGTCTTGACGTCGTCGAAGGTGACGTGCGAGGCGAACTGATCCCAGAACTTGGAGATTCCTCCGCCGATGACGATCAGGTCAGGGGTGAACACCTCATTCGCAAGGATTATGAACTCCCGAGCACGCTGACCCCACTCGTCCCAGCTCAGGTCCTCCGCCCGTCTCGATTTCGCCGAGTAGCGCTGCTCTGCAGGCCGCACCCCACCCAGCTCGAGCTGGCCCAACTCGATGTTGGGTATGACCTTCCCGTCCACGATCAAGGCGCTTCCGATCCCGGTTCCGAAGGTGAGCACAAGGACCTTCCCGTTCACTCCCTTGGCAGCCCCGTATCGAACCTCGGCGAGGCCTGCGGCGTCGGCGTCGTTGATCATGATGATCTCCCGCCCGATGGCTGTCTCGAAGAGCTCGAGTGCGTTCACACCGATCCACGACTTGTCGATGTTGTTGGCGGTGGTCACCCAACCCTGACGAATCACCGAGGGAAAGCCGAGACCGAGGCGCCCGGGGGCCTCTAGTTGATCGACCAGATCTTTGACCGCGGCAGCAACGGCGTCCGGCGTGGACGGCTCGGGGGTGTCCACCCGCAAACGGTCACTCACGAGCTCACCATCCTCAACGTCGACCACCCCGGCCTTCACGCCGGACCCACCAACGTCGACGCCGATCCTGGTTGTCACGGCGGGCGAGACTAGTGGGGTGCCAAATCGAACCATTACTCTCGGACGCCGATGAGCGGCCAAGCCGATATCGCGGTGGCCGGGCTCGGGGTGATGGGAGCGAACCTCGCCCTGAACCTGGCTGACAAGGGGCACCTGGTCGCTGCCTACAACCGGACCACGTCGGTCACCGACGAGTTCATGGCAGGCGAGGCCGGGGACCTGGGCGTTCTCCCAGCAAACTCGATAGAAGAGCTGGCGGGGATGTTGAGCCGGCCGCGGGTCGTCCTCATCATGGTCACGGCGGGCAAGCCGGTCGACGCGGTGATCGACAGCCTTCTCGATCACCTGGAAGAAGGCGACATCATCATCGACGGTGGGAACTCGCTGTACTCCGACACGGACCGACGCCAAGCTTTCGTCGAATCACGGGGCCTCCTCTACCTTGGGATAGGCGTGTCTGGTGGTGAAGAAGGGGCGCGTCATGGGCCGTCGATCATGCCTGGGGGAAGCAGGGAGGCATGGGAGCACGTCGAGCCAATGCTCAAGTCGATCGCCGCCAAGGCCCCAGACGGCAAACCGTGCTGTGAGTGGATCGGCACCGGTGGGGCCGGCCATTTCGTCAAGATGGTCCACAACGGCATCGAATACGGTGACATGCAGGTCATAGCGGAGGCCTACGACCTCATGCGACGGGGCATGGGCATGAGCCCTGCCGAGATGTCCAAAGTCTTCGCCCGTTGGGACGAAGGCCGGCTCCGCTCCTACCTCATCGAAATCACCAGCGACATCCTGGCGACAGAGCTCGAAGGTCAGCCGATCGTCGATTTGATACTCGATGCCGCCGGGCAAAAAGGCACCGGCAAATGGACGGTCATCTCATCGTTGGACCTCGGCCAGCCGACCACACTCGTGGCCGAAGCGGTCTACGCCCGGATCGTCAGCTCCGATCCCGACGCCCGCAAACGGGCAGCCGCCATCTATGCCACTGGCCCCGGCTCGCTCGGAACAGTGACGCCCGACGACGTGGAGAGCGCCCTCTACGCCTCGAAGATCATCTCCTATGCCCAGGGGTTCCGGCTGATGCGGGCGGCATCCGACGAGTACGGCTGGGACCTCGACCTGGCGACGATCTCCTCGATCTGGCGGGCAGGATGCATCATCCGGGCGGTGTTCCTGGAGGACATCACCGCCGCCTTCCTCAGGGACCCGGCGCTCCCGGACATGATCGAGGACGACTTCTTCTCGGGCGCCCTCGCTGAGGCAGAGACGGCCTGGCGGGCGGTGGTAGCCGGAGCCGCCATGTCCGGCATCCCGGCACCCGCTTACTCCAGCGCCCTGTCCTATTTCGACGGGATGCGGTCGGAGCGGCTACCGGCCAACTTGATCCAGGCGCAGAGGGACTTCTTCGGGGCCCACACTTTTGAACGCGTGGACAGCCCTCGTGGCGAGTTCTTCCATCACGGGTGGTGAGCCTCAGAGCGGTGGCGTGCCGGGGACGGCGATTCGCTCCCCGGTCTCGAAGCCAGGATCGGCCTCGTCGGCTTCCTCTACGTGCTGGCGCCGGATCCCCATGGTGAAAAGGATTGCGTCCAGGTAGGGGACCGAGATGGCGGTATCCGCCTTCTCCTTGACCACGGGTCTGGCGTTGAAAGCAATGCCCAACCCGGCTGTGGCCAGCATGTCGAGGTCGTTGGCCCCGTCCCCTACCGCCACCACCTGCGACAGGGGAATGCCTTCGGCTTCGGCGACGGATCTGAGAAACGCCGCCTTGCGCGGGCCGTCGACGATCTCCCCCGCCAGCTGGCCGGTGAGGAGCCCGTCTTTGTCCTCCAAGGTGTTGGAGAGGGAGTAGTCGATGCCGAGGTCGGCGGCGAGGACATCGGTGAACCGGGTGAATCCGGCGGAGACGATGGCGGTGACCAAGCCGAGCCGCTTCAGGGTGCGAACGAAGGTCCGCGCCCCACTGGTCAAGGTGATGTTCTCGTGGACCCTGGTTATTGCGGTCTGGTCGAGGCCCTTGAGCAGGCTAACTCGCTCCCGCAACGACTCCTCGAAGTCGATCGCCCCGTTCAGGGCGAGATTGGTGAGGTCGGCGCATCGCTCTTCGGCGCCCGCCTCCCTGGCGAGGAGATTGATGACCTCCTCCTGGATGAGTGTCGAGTCGACGTCCATGATCACCATCCGCTTGCCCCGACGCTCCAGCCCGTCACGCTGGATGGCGATATCGATGGGGCGCTCCGCTGCGGCCCGCACCAGGTTTTCCCGCATGTGTGCCAGATTTCCGTTGCCCACCAGGAGCTCATAGCTCACCACCGGGTAGCGAGACAAACGGTAGATGCGGTCGATGTTCCCTCCGGCGTCGGCAATCGCCGCAGCAACGGAGCCGAAGTCTTCCGGGCCTACCCCCATGCCGATCACCGTCACCACCGACATCGGGCGGGTCGGGGTCGGGGTGTCGTCGACCTTCTCGAACTCGACGTTGAGGCCGCGCTCCCATCCGAAGAAGAGAAGATCTCTGATAGTGGCCCGTTCGCCGGAGACCCCGATGAGCACGTTGAGGGTGAGTCGGCCACGGACGACTATCTGCTCGACGTCGTAGATCTCGACCTCGGCCTCAGCCAGGACCGCCATGAGCCCGGCCGAGATCCCCGGTCCATCTGGCCCGTGGACCGCGACGAGGATCGTCGAGTGTTCAGTCACAGGGCTTCAGGGTAAAGGTCTCGATGCCTTGCACAATGTCAGACCGTTAGCATCGGCCGCGTCCAACGTTCATGGGGAGGCTTCCAGTTGTCTGAAAACCCGTTTCGTTTGCCCCGAAATGCAATACCTGTCCACTACGACCTACATCTCGAGCCCGATCTGGACACCTTCACCTTCGATGGAGAGGTCTCGATTCGGATAGGCGTCACGGAGAGCCTCGATCAGATCGTGCTCAATGCCGCGGAGATCGACATCAAGACGATGACCCTGTCCGGAGATGATGGGGAGACCGCAGTCACGGGCGTCACCTACGACGAGAAGTACTCCAGGGCCACAGTGATCCTCGAGCACCCGGTCGCCCCAGGCACCTACACCCTCGGCATCACTTACACCGGGGTCATCAACGACCAGTTGCGCGGCCTGTACCGGTCCATCTACCGGGACGAAGACGGCGCCGAGCACGTGATCGCGACTTCTCAATGCCAGGCCACCGACGCCCGCCGCGTCCTCCCCTGCTGGGACGAGCCAGACATGAAGGCCACCTTCAAGACGACGATGGTCGTCGCCGACGGGTTGGAGGCCTACTCGAACGGCGCCGAGATCTCCAGGACGACACTCGACGACGGAAGGGTCCGCTTCGAGTTCACCGAGACGATGAAGATGTCCACTTACTTGCTCGCCTTCATCGTGGGGCCTTTCGAAGCAACGGACACGGTTTCGAGCAGAGGCACGGCGATACGGATCATCGTTCCGAAGGGAAACCTCCACCTGACCGACCTCGCTCTGGAGAACGCCGTCTTCTGTTTCGAGTACCTCTCCGACTATTACGGGATCCCATATCCGGAGCAGAAGCTGGACCACATCGCCATTCCCGACTTCGCCGCCGGAGCCATGGAGAACGTCGGGCTGATCACGTATCGCGACGCCTATCTCGTCCTCGACGAGGCGAAGGCGAGCCAGAGCGAGCTGCAGGCCTGCCTCGACGTGATCGGGCACGAGATCGCCCATCAGTGGTTCGGCAATCTGGTCACCATGCGGTGGTGGGAGGGCGCCTGGCTCAACGAGGCGTTCGCCAGCTTCATGGAGCTCAAGGCCACGGATTCCAGGAAGCCCGACTGGAAGAGATGGCTGGCCTTTGCCAATCTCGAAGTTCCCTGGGCGATGGGCACCGACCAGCTGGCAACGACCCGGCCCATCGAGTTCGAGGTCAACTCACCGGCGGAAGTCGACGAGATGTTCGACTCCATCACATACGGCAAGGGCTCGGCCGTCTTGAGGATGATCGAGCAGTTCATCGGCGAGGAGGAGTTCCGCACCGGGGTCGGCAACTACCTGCGTAAGCACGAGTACGCCAACACGGTGACCAGCGATCTTTGGGAAGGGCTGGACGGCGCCGCCGACTGGCCGGTGGGCGAGATCATGGACACCTGGGTCAACCAGAAGGGTTTCCCTCAGATCGATGTCACAGTTGTGGCTGAGGGAATCCATCTCAGTCAGCGCCGCTTCCTGGCCATACCGGACGAGACCGACACCACGATCTGGGACGTCCCCATCCAACTGCGCGGTGTTGTCGGCGGTGAGCCCTTCGAGACGAAGGTCCTGCTCACCGAGGACGAGACGGTGGTCCCTATCGAAGGCCCGTTCGACTTCGTTGTCGCCAACGCCGGAGGTCATGGGTTCTATCGGACCCACTACTCCGAAGAGCTGTTCACCGGACTCCTGGGCCACCTCGACACTCTCGGCGACATCGAACGCCACAGCCTCGTCTCCGACACTTGGGCCTTGGTTCGTTCGGCGCAGGTTCCGGCGTCCGCCTTCCTCGACCTCGTCGGGAAGTTCGGCGAGGAGACCGAGCACGCCGTATGGTCGGTGATCATCGGTGGGCTTCGGTCACTGGAGCACCATGCCCTCGACGAGCAGACCCGTCCCGCATTCGAGGAGTTCGTCCGCGACTTGGTCGGCCCCGTCCTCGACCGTCTCGGTTGGGAGGGGTCTGGGGAGGAGAGCGACCTCACCCGAAAGCTGCGGGGCGACCTGATCGCCACTCTGGGCATCCTGGGCAACCAGCCCTACACCGTTGAAAAGGCACGGGGACTCGCCACCGAAGTCCTCGAGGGCGCACAGTTCGATCCCGAGGTGTGCACCGCTGCCCTGTCTGTCTACTCGCACCACGGGGGGGCCGAGGAATACGAGGCGCTCTGGGCCGCCTATCACCGGACGAACGCCCCGGCCGAGAAGGTCCGCTATCTCCGCTCCGTTGCCGGGGTCGAGGTGAAGGAACTGGCGCTGTCGACAATGGAGAAGATCGTCAGCGGCGACATCAGGACCCAGGACGGGTTCTGGGTATTCGCCCGACTGCTCTCGGGCGACGCCGGGCCCACCGTCTGGCAAGACGCCCGGACTCGGTGGGATGAGGTGCTCGGGGTGATGCCAGGTATGACGAGGAGACGAGTGGTGGAAGGGCTGCCTGCCCTCTCCCAGCCAGAGGTCGCAGCCGACGTGAAGAGCTTCTTCGCCGAGCACCCCATCCCCGAGGCTGCCCGCTTCCTAACTCAGAATCTCGAGCTCCTCGACACCAATGTCTTACTCCGCGAGCGAGAGACTCCTGTGGTCACCGAGTACTTCCAAACGCGTGCCTGAGGTAGGTGGCGCCATACGCGGCGCGGCGTAGACAAAGAAAGGCGATACGAGGGGTCGATGCTCCGCCCCCGGTGAGGAGGATTACGAACTCCGCTACCGACGCTCTCTCGAGCTTCTCTTCGCCCAATAGAAAACGGCCCCGAGGCGGGGCCGTTTTCTCGTAGAACGAAGAAGCTGATTACTTCAGCTCGACGCTGGCGCCGGCGGCCTCGAGGACCTCCTTGGCCTTGTCCGCGGTCTCCTTGTCAACGGCCTCGAGCACGTTGGCAGGGGCGCCGTCGACGAGATCCTTGGCCTCCTTGAGACCGAGGCTGGTCAGGCTGCGAACCTCCTTGATGACCTGGATCTTTTGAGCGCCGGCGCCGGTGAGGACGACGTCGAACTCGTCCTGCTCTTCCGCGGCGGCAGCGGCGCCACCGTCGCCACCTGCGGCGGGGGCGGCAGCGACGGCCACCGGCGCGGCGGCGGTCACTTCGAACTTCTCCTCGAAAGCATCGAGGAACTCCTTGAGCTCGAGGACGGTCATGCCCTCGAAGGTTGCGATCAGCTCATCGGTGCTGAGCTTGGTCTTGGTGGCCATTTCTCACTCCTCCTCGGCCGAGATGGCCGTTTCGGTTTCAACGGGCTCCTCCGCGGGCAGGGTGGCAGTCGATTCGCCTCCTGCCGTTGCGAGCTCGCCCGACTCTTTCTTCTCCAGAAGCTGTTGGAACATCGTTGCGGCGCTCCGATTGAACGACACAAACAACCCGGCCGCCTGCATGAGTGGGGCCTTGGCGGCGCCTGCGATCTTCGCCAGCAAGATCTCGCGGGGCTCGATCTCGGCCAGCCGCGAGACTTCCTCCGGGCCGAGGATGGTCCCCGAGAGCACGCCGGCCTTCAGGATGAAGACCTCATGGGACTTCGAGAAGTCCTTGAGGGCCTTCGCCGTGGCGACAGGGTCGCTCTTGGCGAATGCCAGCGCAGTCGGCCCGAGCAAGTGCTCGTCGAGACCGGTGATCCCGGCGTCGTCGGCGGCAAGCCTGGCCAAAGTCATCTTCACGACCTTGTACTCGGCGCCACTGGCACGCAGGTTCGCCCGCAACTCCTGGACCGCCTTCACGGACAGGCCGCGGTACTCGGTCAGGAAGACGGCTTCGGATCCCTCGAGACTCTCTTTGATTTCGGCAACAGCCTGGACCTTTTCTG
>JALDXP010000068.1:0-11265 GCA_032154885.1 Actinomycetota bacterium | reverse complement strand
TTGATCATGCCGATCATGATGTTCATCGGGAACCTGAACTACGTGATCGTCGCCGTGGTCGGCGGCTTACGGGTGGCCAGCGGAACGATGACGCTTGGTGACGTCCAGGCATTCATCCAGTATTCGCGCCAGTTCGCCCAGCCCATCACCCAGATCGCATCAATGATCAACCTCCTCCAGTCGGGGGTGGCATCGGCAGAGCGAGTGTTCGAACTGCTCGATGCCGATGAGGAGATCCCCGACGACCACCAGCCAGTAATGGTCGAGGACCCGCATGGGCGGGTCGCCTTCGAGCAGGTGTCGTTCCGCTACGACGAGGACCGGCCGCTGATCGAGGATCTCTCACTGAAGGTCGAGCCCGGGCAGACGGTGGCGATCGTCGGTCCGACCGGCGCGGGGAAGACCACACTCGTCAATCTGATCATGCGGTTCTACGAGTTGGACTCGGGGCGGATCACCCTCGATGACACCGACATCGCAGACATGCGTCGGGCGGACCTCCGCTCCGAGATCGGGATGGTGTTGCAGGACACCTGGCTGTTCCGGGGGACGATCCGAGAGAACATCGCCTACGGCCGCCCCGATGCCACCGAAGACGAGATCCTCGAGGCGGCGCGGGCCACCTTCGTAGATCGCTTCGTTCACAGCCTTCCCGATGGCTACGACACGATGATCGATGACGAGGGGAGCAATGTGAGTGCCGGCGAGAAGCAGCTCATCACCATTGCGCGTGCATTCCTCGCCGACCCTGCCCTTCTGATCCTGGACGAGGCCACGAGCTCGGTCGATACCCGAACCGAGGCCTTGCTCCAACACGCCATGGCCGCGTTGCGCACCGACCGCACCAGCTTCGTCATCGCCCACCGGCTGTCGACCATTCGCGACGCTGATCTCATCCTGGTGATGGAGGACGGGCGCATCGTCGAGCAAGGCAACCACGACGAGCTGATTGCTCTCGACGGCGCCTACGCCGCCCTCTACAACTCCCAATTCACCGGCGCCGACGAGGAGCCGGAGGCGGCGGCTTGACGGTTACCTGAGGTACGTAGGCCCAATAGTGGGCCTACGGCGACGAAAGAAGGAAGGGCGCTCGTTTCTGCGTCCGCATAGGCCCACATATGGGCTCATGAACCTCAGGTACGCGATGTCATTCGGCCCAGCGATGGACCCGGATCGAATCGGGGTCGAATCCGACAGTGGCACAGAAATCTTCGAAGCGGGCCCGGGGCACTCCCATCCACTCGAGATCGGCTAGCGACTCCTCGATCGGCACGTCGAGGCGCAAGGTGGTCAGCTCGCGAAAGAGATGGACCGCCTCCTGATTCTCCCGGAGCACGGCTGCGAGCTTGTCGCCGCTTCGCACCGTGACCTCCCAGTCGGCAGCCGATTCGGGGATCAATTCGAGACGTGGATAGCGGGAGAGCACAGTCGCCGCCGACTTCGCCCCCCATCCCGGCAGACCCGGCACTCCGTCGGCGGTGTCACCGACCAGAGCCAGATAGTCGGGTATCGACTCGGGATGGATCCCGAACTTCTCCACCACCGCCGCCTCGTCGAGGATCTTCTGCTCCCGCCGGTTGTAGGTGACGATCCGATCCCCTATCACCAACTGGTTCAGGTCCTTGTCCGGCGTGGCGATGACCACCTGGTCTACGTCCTCGACCCACCGGATCGCTGCCGTGGCGATCGCATCGTCTGCCTCGAACTCGATGTTTCGCCACACCACCACACCGATAGCCTCCAGAGCGATCTCGGCGATGGGGAACTGGGCGAGCAGGTCGGGATCCATGCCCGCAGAGGACTTGTAGGCCGGGAACATGACGTTGCGAAAAGACTCGATCACAGTGTCGAAACTCGCCCCCAGATGTGTGACACCCGGCTCGCGGAGCAGGGCGAGTGTCGATTCCACGATCCCGAGAGTCGCCTTGAGATCGGCCCCATCCGGGCCGATGACCGTGTCCCTGCGCCCGTAGTGGGAGCGAAACAGCTCGTAGGTACCATCGAGAAGGTGGACACGCACCAGCCCGATCCTACGTCGAACGGGGAGACAGACCCCTGGGACGCGGCCTCCTTCGCATGGTCATCCCTGAAGGACCGTCTGTGGAGCGCCTACCGGCAAGCCGCAACCGACGCCGGCCCAACAGAAGAAGAGGTCAAGGAGGCGCTCTCCACCCTGGCCGGCGCCTGGGATCAGGTCGCGGCATCCTTTTCCGCTGCCCTCAGCGACCCCGACACCCGGGCGAGCCTGAAACGGGTAGCTGGATCGTTCGCCGCCGCCCTCGGTACCACCGTCTCCGGTCTCGGCGATGAGATCAGAGGCAGGGATGAGCCCCAAGCACCACCCACTGATCTCGGCGAGTGAGCTGAGCCGGCTCCTCGGCAAGGTGAGGCTCTTCGACCTTCGCTGGTCGCTGACCGCGCCCACCCCCGGTCGGGAGTCCTATGAGCAAGGGCACATACCGGGTGCCGTCTTCGTGGATCTCGACCGCGATCTGGCCGGAAGCGAAGGTGATGGGCGGCATCCACTCCCAGATGTCTCAGACTTCGTCACGACCCTCGGTCGTCTCGGCCTGGCTCCAGATGACGTCGTCGTGGTGTACGACGATCAGAGCGGCGCGGTGGCGGCACGCATGTGGTGGATGCTGGAATCCATCGGTCATCCTGGAGACGTCAGGGTCCTCGACGGGGGTGTTCAGGAATGGGTCGGCAACGGCTATCCCATCGACGCCGGAGCGGTCACGCCAGAGCCCACTGCATACCCTGAAATTGCCGGGTTCACCGGGGTGGTTCGATACGACGACTTGGACGGACGATTCCTCGCCGATCTCAGGTCACCGGAGCGATACCGGGGAGAGATCGAGCCGATCGACCCCAAGGCGGGGCACATCCCTGGCGCGGTGAACTATCCACTCTCGGGCAATCTCCACGACGGGCGATTCAGGGCGAGCAGAGAACTGGCCGAGGCATACCGGGACTTCCCCGACGATGGGGTCGTTTCATGTGGCAGCGGGGTGAACGCCTGCCATGGTGCCCTGGCGCTCGTCATCGCCGGTCGGCCCATGCCGGATGTCTACATCGGGTCGTTCTCGGATTGGTCGAGACGTGAGCTGCCGGTTTCCACCGGGCCCCAGCCGTGATCTCCCTACAGGCCATCGAAGCAATCGAGTCGTCGGACACCGATGAGTTGCTCCGGATCGTCGACGGGCTCTGCTCCAGCCGAAGCTGGGATGACCTCATCGAGCTCCGGCATCGATGCGGCGAGGCAGTAAGTCGGGGAAAACAGGTCTGGGGCATCGAGGAGCACATTCGATATCGCCTCGTGTTGGAGGCCCCGGCTCCAATCGCCGGCCCGGTAGTGGCCGAGGGCCAGTCTCGTTTCGCCCTCGGCCCGCTTCCCGAAGTTGCGGCCAGCACGAAGACGTGGGTCGAGTTGGCCCCGGTGCTCCCTCCCGGCCCCGAACGCGACACGGTCGCCGCGGAGCGCGTGGTCCGTGGCGAGAGTGTGGACGTCCCCATCCCTGACCTGCCGGCGACCCTCCTGACCTGGGAACCGGCATATCCGACGGCCACCTACAAGAAGGACAAGGTGGAGGCCCCCGCCCCACGTATTCCCGACACCGCCGAGGTCGCCCTGCCCGATGTGGTGGCGACGATCGACGACACCGATTCTCTCGCCGCCCTGGGCGATCTCATCGAGCCGTGGACCGATCAGTCGAACGGGCGATCACAGACGGCAGCGGTAGAGGGAGACCACCTGGCTGCGATCGCGGCCCTGGGCATGTCACGGGCGCGCGTCGCCACGATCGAGCCCGGCGATGGTCTGGCGTGGATGGCCTGGGCGGCATCGTCCGGGGGGGCACACGGTCGCCGCCGGGGCGCCGCCGCCGGTCGCTATCTGGCCTGGTGGGCGGTTGCGATGCTCACCGACCTGGACTGGCCGGCGGACCCCGAGTCCATGGCCAATGCCGCCACTGGTCTCAGCTGGTACTGGTTCGACGACGGCAGCCCGGAGACGGGGTGGCTGCTCCGCCTCGCCATTTCAAGCCCGGATCTGGGTATCTCCTGGGCGATCGCCGCCACCGATCAGGTGTAATCCCCTCCGGGGAGGAAACCCTCAGCGCACGTTGACCCGAACCGTGTGCCAGCCGGTGGCGCCGTCGGGCGCAGGTGGGCGGACCTCGTCGGTCTGGACGTTGCCCTCACCGTCGGTGGCCCGCACCTGGATCTCGTGGGTCCCGGCCGGGGCTTCCCAGTCGACCACCCATTGCCGCCAGCAATTGTCAGACAGGGGCTCGGCGAGCCGAGCTTCCACCCACCCGGCCTCCTCGCCCAATTTCACTTCGACTTTGGAGATGCCCCGATGCGGCGCCCAAGCCACACCGGCGACCTGTCGCATTCCCGGTGCGACAGCCGCACCCTGAGTCGGAGTATCGATCCGGCTCTGCGTCTTGATCGGTGCTTCCTTGGCCCAGCCCCGGGGAATCCAATAGGCGTCGAACTCGTCCCATCCGGTCAGTTCGATCGACGAGAGCCATTTGGTGGCAGAGACGTAGCCATAGAGGCCCGCCACGACCAAACGAGCCGGGAAACCATGCTCCATGGGAAGTGGCTCGCCGTTCATTCCCACGGCGAGCAGGGCGTCCCGGCCGTCGTAAACAGCTTCCACCGGGAATCCGACCGTGAAATCGTCGACCGAGCGGCCGACCAGCTGCTCTGCATCATCACGTACTCCCGCCCGATCGAGGACCTCGGTCAGGGGCACACCGAGCCAACGAGCATTCCCAACCAGGTCACCACCGACCTCGTTGGAGACACAGGACAGGGTGACGTCTTTCTCCACCATGGGCATGTCGAGAAGATCGAAGTATGAGATCGAGTAAGGGCTGTCGACCCTCCCTTCGATGGAGAGGGCCCACTCCTGGATGTCGACGCGGGGGACCCCGAGGAATGCGGTATCGATGCGATAGAAGGTCTCGTTGGGCGTGATCACCGAGCTCAGCCCCTCGACCCCGAGCTCGGCTGCTTCTGGGACCACGGGGAGCGCCTCGGCGGCTGCCGGCAGTGCGACATCACCCCGCCCCGCTGCCGAACGTGTCGAGCGATTCACCAGCGCCCGCCCGATACCTGCGGAGAGGGCCGCTACTCCGAATAGAGCGACCAAGCCAATGACGAAGCCACGTCGTGAGACTCCTGCCGGGTCATCGCTTTCAGCCTGCGGCACGGCGGGTTCGGCACTCTGCCTGTACAACCATTGCAATGTCACCAGACCGGTGATGGCCGCCAATCCGGCCGGGATGACTGCCACGCCCAGGGACACGCTTGGATCGTTCAGTGCAGCAAGGGAGGCCACGGCGGCGAAGCCGATGAACACTGCTGTCGCGATCCCAAAGCGATCCCGGGCGAGAACGCCCACCAACGCCCCGAGGAGAATCGTCACCACAATGATCCCGATGAGGAGGACCAACTTGTCGTTGGTGCCGAAGGTGGCGATGGCCCATTCCTTCAGAGGGGTCGGAACCACGTCGATCACCCAGTTGCCCATGCCCTCGATCAGCGAGGGCAGCCCGAGCAGTCCGGCGGCCAACTCGGAGACCCCGAGAGCGACCGCGGCGGCCACAGCGCCCGACAAAGCATCCCGGACCGTCTTCGATCTCATGGAGACAACTTAGGTCCGGCGCGGACATTGCAAGCTAAAGCATCGAGAAACAAACCATCAAATAGTGTCTGCCCATGGACCTGCTCATCGGCGACGATGGAGTGCCCCGTTGCTGGTGGGGAGCCGAGCCTGAGATCTATCGGGATTACCACGACGATGAGTGGGGCCGGGCGGTCACGGCCGACAACAGGCTCTTCGAGAAGATCTGTCTCGAGGGCTTCCAGGCAGGTCTCTCCTGGCTGACGATCCTGCGCAAGCGGGAGAGCTTCAGGGCCGGGTTCGCCGGATTCGACCCAGCCACTGTCGCCGGGTTCGGGGAGGCGGACGTGGCACGACTACTGGCCGATGCCGGGATCGTCCGTCACCAGGGGAAGATCCGCTCGACGATCAACAATGCGGGCCGCGCCCTCGACCTGATCGAGGAGCGGGGCTCTTTGGCTGCCTACTTCTGGTCCTGGGCCGACGCCGAGCCGCCTCCACCGGTCGAGATCCTGGCAACGACCGAGGTCTCGACCGCTCTCTCCAAGGATCTGAAGAAACGGGGGTGGTCTTTCGTCGGCCCGACAACCGTCTATGCATTCATGCAGGCCATGGGTCTGGTCAACGATCATCTCGACGGCTGTCACGTGCGCGACGAATGCTCCCGGGCCAGGCGTCATGTCATCAGCACTGCCCTCTAGGTTTCGCATGTGATCGACCGGCCCGCATTCACGATCGGCATCGAAGAGGAATACCTCGTCGTGGACCGTCAGACCAGGGACCTGGTCAAAGACCCGCCCCCTGATTTGTGGGATTCATTGCGGGAAGTGCTCGGGCCACAGGTCGCCCCGGAGTTCCTCAAAGCTCAGATCGAGGTGGGAACGAAGGTCTGCGCCAAGCTGTCCGAGGCCCGCGACGATCTCTCGGGCCTCCGACGTGACCTCTCAGGCGTAGTCACGGAATATGGGGCTGCGATCATCGCCGCCTCGACCCACCCCTTCGCCAACTGGATGGAACAAGAACCGACTGAGCAGCCCCGATATCAGCGCATCGCCGCCGACTACCAGGTGGTCGCTCGCCAGATGGTCATATGCGGGATGCACGTCCATGTGGGGATCGAGGACGAGCACCTCCGCATCGACCTGATGAACCAGATCCGCTACATGCTCCCTCACATCTTCGCCCTCAGCACCTCTTCTCCATTCTGGGCCGGAACCGACACCGGGCTCCTCGCCTACCGCCCAATCATCTTCAAGAACATGCCCCGGACCGGCATCCCCGAGGAGTTCGAGTCCTGGGGCGAGTACGAGCGAACCGTCAACATCCTCGTGGAAGCCGGGATCATCGAGGACGCCACCAAGCTGTGGTGGGACATCCGGCCCTCCGCCCGCTATCCGACCCTGGAAATGAGGGTCAGTGACGTCTGTACCCGGCTCGATGACGCCATGACCGTGGCGGCCTTCTACCTGTGCTTGCTCGGGTTTCTGTTCCGGCTTCGGCGGCGCAACCAGAGGTGGCGTGTCTATTCCCCCTTCCTCATCTCGGAGAACATGTGGCGTGCCCAGCGATACGGGACGGACGGCTCCCTGATCGACTTCGGTCGCGGCGAGCTCGTCCCGATCGCCGACCTCGTCGAAGAGATCATCGAGATGCTGGCCCAGGACGCCCTCGAATTCGATGTCATCGAAGAGTTGCGGCACATGCGGACGATCATCAACGAGGGGACCAGTGCCCATCGACAGCTCGCAGTTCACAGGGCCGCGGTGGATGCCGGAGCGGGTGAGCAAGAGGCGCTGGAGGCAGTGGTCGACCATCTCATCGAGGACACGATGCACGGGCTATGAAGGAATATCAGGTCGACCCCGCAACCCTCGCGCTCCGCATATCGGGTCTCCTCCCCGAAGATGGCTCCCATTTACGTCAGGTCCTCTTCGACGAGATCGAGACCCGACTGCCACGCGATCCCGAAGCGCGGATCAACATCCAGCTGTCCGAGCTGAATCCCGGCCGCACCGCCTCCTGGCATGTCCACAACGGGATCGTCTACTTCGTCTTGCTCCGGGGAATCGTGTCCCTCCAGTACGAGGGACGAACCGAGCACTATTCGGCGGGTGACGTCTACACCGAGCCAATCGGCGTGGTGCACAGAGCCCACAATCCCCATCCCGAGATCGCGGCTGCGCTGATCGGGTTCTGGGTGACTGCCGCAGAGCGCCCTCACATCACCGAGGTCGCAGCACCGGCCTGGGAGCCGGCCGGAGACCTTCACCCCGGTCTCGGCTGACCGCGTAGGTCAGACTTCGGCGGGGATCCCCGAAGGCGTGCCTACAGGCTCCATGGGGATCAACCGGGTGAAGTACAAGGCAAGCACGACGAATACGGCCAGCACGGACAGACTCGCTCGGAGGCCGTTGATCCGCGCCTGCTCGTTCTCAGCGACGATGGCCTCGGCCACGCTCGACTGAACACCGGCATCATCGAGCGCCGACTCGAGCTGCGCATCTGACACAAATGGGATCCCTGCGGCGAGCTCGACCTCGGCTGCGGACGACACCGCGGGGGGAACATCAGGGTTGTCCTGTACCCCCTGAATGAACGCCGTGGTCAGGGCGGCTATCAAGATCGAGCCGGCGAGGGCGGTGCCTAGAGACGCCCCCAGATTGGTCATGGTGTTCTGGAGACCGCCGACTTCGCCTGTCTCTTTGTCGGGAACAGCTGACACAGTTACGGCTCCCAACTGCGAGGCCAGCGCACCGACACCTAGACCGGTGAGCAGCATCGGCACCGCGACGATCTCCGGCCCCACGCCCACCTCCAGAGCGGCGATGAGGGATACCACCCCGGCGAGAAGGGCGATCAATCCCCACCGCACGACTGTGCGTGGCGCAGCGCCTGGCCGGTACTTGGGGATGGCAACAGCAGTGAGCAAGAGCGCCACTGAGAGAGGGAGCAATCGCACACCCGTTTCCAGGGCGGTCAGGCCGAGCGCGACTGAGAGGAAGAGCGGGACTGTGAAGAAGATGCCGGCCTGGATCATGAACTGGAAGAAGAACATCGTCAGGCCCCCGTTGAGCTGGGCGTTTCGAAGCATCTCGATCCTCACCAGCGGTTCCCGCCCGCTGGCGACCACCCTTGCCTCCCAGGCGAAGAAGATCCTGATGATGAGGGCCCCGGCCAGGATGAGCCACACTGTGGGCGAGATCCCGAGCCACTCCGGACCACCGGGTTTTGGTTGGATCCAGCCCCACTCACCGGAGCGAAGCACGCCGTAGACAGCCAGACCAAGGCCGGCCGCGGTGAGCGCGGCACCGATCAGGTCCAGCCGATGCCGAGCTTCAGCGGGCGCGTCCTGGATCCTTCGGGTGAGCATGAGGATCGCGGCCACCACCACGACCTCGCCTGCGAAGACATATCTCCAGGTCCAGTTCGTCGTGACAAAGCCCCCGATCAGGGGTCCCGCGGCAACGGCGATGGCGCCGGCTGAAGCCACCAGGCCATAGGCACGGGGTCGCCCCTCGGGTGGGAAATTGGATGCGACGAGCGCCACGATCGCCGGCATGATCAGCGCCGCCCCGATGCCCTCGAGGAACGACCATCCAATGATGAGGACGGTGAGCGTGGGAGCCAGTGAGGTCGTCAGCGAGCCCGCCCCGTAGATGACGCAACCGATCATGAACGCCCGTCGCCGGCCGATCAGGCTGCCGATCTTCCCGCCGGTGATCATGAGGGTCGCCATGACCAGGGTGTAGAGGGTTATCGCCGTCTGGATCCCGGTGACCGTCGTGCCCAGATCCTCCGCCACCTGGGCGATGGAGACGTTCATCACCGAGCTGTCGAGGGTCATGAGGAACTGACCCGACGCCAGCGTCAAAAGGACGATCCCGGCAGTGCTCTTGGTCTTTTCTGTCATGTGATTTGGGGTCGCCCCTCCCGGCAGTGCCCGCGACGATAGAGTGCCGCACGATGAGTCGGGGTGACCGCATCGATATCGACGCGAGTGACCGTGTTCGCTGAAGCAGTCGACCGCGAGCGACTCGTGTCGACATTCCTCGATCTCGTCGCGATAGACAGCCCAACCGGGCACGAAGAGCAGATCGGCACAGAGCTCGAGGCGAGATTCACCGCCCTCGGTTGCACCGTATCCAGGGACGACATCGGGAACCTGGTCGCCGTCCTCCCCGGCACCCGCCCAGAAACTGTGCTTCTCTCGACGCACATGGATACGGCCGGGACCGACACAGGGATCCGCCCGATCATCGAGGACGGGATCATCAAGACCGATGGGACGACCATCCTCGGCGCAGATGACAAGTCCGGCATTGCTGGATGTCTCGAGCTCCTGACCGTCCTCGAATCCAATCCCGACGTGGACCATCCGACCCTCGAATTCGTGATCTCCGTTGGCGAGGAGAGTGGTTTGCTCGGCTCCCGGCATATGGACCTGAGTCGGCTCAACTCGACCTATGGGTTCGTGTTAGACACCGCCGGTGCCATCGGCGCCATCACTTACTGGACGCCAACCTCGGTCTATATCACGGCGACGATTCACGGCAAGAAGGCGCATGCCGGCGTGGAGCCCGAGAAGGGCATCAACGCGGTGAAGGTGGCCGCCGAAGCGATCGCTTCGATGCCACTCGGTCGCATCGACGAGGAAACAGTGGCCAACATCGGCACGATCACGGGCGGCGAGGCAAGAAACATCGTGCCCGGGGAGGTCATCCTCCAAGGTATGGCGCGAAGCCACGACCAGGAGAAGCTCGATGCGCAACTGGATGTCATGCGCTCCGCTCTGACCGAGGCTGCTGACCGTCACGGGGCGACTCTCGATTTCGAGGCCGAGGAGATCTATCGCACCTACCACATCGAAGAGACCGAGCGCCCCTACCGAGAGGCAGCCCGGGCGATCAGGTCATTGGGGCTCGAGGTGATTCCACGAAAGAGCGGGGGCGGTACAGATGGCAACTTCTTCAACGCCCACGGAATAGCCTGTGTCGCCATGGCCACCGGCATGGTCGACGAGCACGCCGCCACGGAGCACATTGCCATCGATGACATGGTCATGGCGTGCAAAATCCTCGTGACCATCGTCACCCAGGAACCGGATTGAAGGGAGCGGCACGATGACCGGACTCCGCCGACGCGCATGGGTGGTTGCCGTGATGGCGCTCGCCCTCACGATCGTGGCGTGTGGCAACGCACAAGAACGCGATCTCTGCCGGCAGTACGAAGACCTGCAGGAAGCAGTGGCCGCGGTGGAGAGCTTGGACCCGACGACGGCCACCGCCGCCGACGTCGTGGAGACGGTCGACGAAGTGATCGCCCAGTTGGAGCAGTTCCAGACCGCTGCCACGGAGGGTCTGTACGAACAGTCGATCTCGAACCTGACTTTCGCCCTGACCGAGTTGAGACAGGTGGCCTTCGACCTCGGTGATGAGGGTCTCGAGGTGGCGAGGCCACTCATGGAGGAATCGGTGGCTACCTCGGTCACGGCGTACAACGCCCTCAAGGAACGACTCGACGTCGTCTGCGGCACGGACTGACCCGAAAAGGAGAGAAATGGACATCACATTCATCCTCGAGGCGGTGGTGGTCCTCGCCGCCATCGTGATGGGCACCCGTGCCGGAGGAGT
>JALDXP010000067.1:0-11324 GCA_032154885.1 Actinomycetota bacterium | reverse complement strand
TATCGACGAGGATCCGCTCCTTCTGATCCTGGGTGAGAATCTCAAGATCCATACCCTCGAACATACGTTCGACCAATGACAGAAACAAGAGGCTCATCCAAGATTTCTTCCCTGATCATGTGACACCCCACGGCCCAATTCGGCCGTGTGAAACCAACCGCTCGGCTTCAATACCAAAGATGGAGCTGCCACCCAGCCTGACGCATCGCGCCCTGGCGCCCGGCGACGAGTCTGCCGTCGCCACCGTTATGGCCGCCGGGCAGCTGGTTGACATCGGCGAAGTCGTCATCGAGGAGGCCGACATCGTCAGCGATTGGCAACGTCCCAGCTATGACGTCGCAACCGGCACGATCGGGGTCTTCGATGGTGACCGGTTGGTCGGCTACGCCGAGCTCTCGGGTGGCGACAGGGGGGACGCCGCCGTGGACCCGGACTACCGGGGCCGCGGGATCGGCACCTATCTCGCCTCCTGGATGCAGGAGAAAGCCCGCGGGCGTGGTCTGGAGGCGATCGGGATGCCCGTCCCCGAAGGCTCACCCGGCGACCGGCTCCTGGAGGGCCTCGGATATCGAGTTCGCTGGACGAGTTGGGTGATGGCTCTCCCCGAGGGCCGCGATATCGAAGAGAGGGCGCTGCCTCCCGGCTTCGCCATCCGAACCGCGACCGAATCAGATCGTCGGGCGGCATGGACCGTGATCGAAGACGCGTTCCTGGAATGGTCGGTGCGCGACCGTCAGAGCTTCGAGGACTTCTCGGCTCAGGTCATGCAACGTCCAGGCTTCGAGCCGTGGAACCTGCGAGTGGTGACGGACCAGTCGGACGAGGTCGTCGGAGCGGCATTCATCCTCATCGCCGACGACACCGGGTTCGTAGAGAAATTGGCCGTGCGAAGGGACCTGAGGGGCCTCGGCCTCGGCCAGGCGCTCCTCGCCGATGCCTTCTCCCAGGCGCGTGCACATGGAGCCAGCCGGTCCGAGCTCTCCACCGACTCCCGCACCGGTGCCCTCGGCCTGTACGAAAAGGTCGGGATGGAAGTCACGTCGGTGTGGGTGAACCGGGCGATCGATCTCTGAGCCGGGTGCTTGGCCGCCGACCGTCTGCCCGGTACTTTGATCGCCGATCGGCCCCGAGCAGGAGGACGAGATGATCTTCGATTTCTTCGGCGAGTTGAACTGGTTGGCGATCGTGGTTGCGACGATCGCCTGGTTCGCATTCTCCGCCATTTGGTACTCGGTCCCGCCTCTGAGCAAGGCCTGGCAAAAGGCCTCGAAGGTCGACATGACGACGGAGGGCCCTCCGCTGGCATCTCTATTCGGCCCAACCCTCGTCGGTTACTTCGTGACCACGATCGTGATCGCGCTGATTGCCCGTGGCATTGGCGCCATCGAGGCGGTGGACGGGGTCGCGCTGGGCGCCGCCCTGGGAGTTGGCTTCGGTGTGGTGAGCGCCCTGGTAACCCAGATCTACGAGCAAAAAGGGTCTTCCTACTGGCTGCTCAATGGGCTCAACGCGGTGATCGCCTACATCATCGTGGCGGTGATCGTCACGCTCTGGGTCTGATCGTCAATCGAGAGAGCTGACTCCTCGATCACTCTGATAGCTTCGGTAGTCGACGCGCTCAAGGGCTATGTGAGAAGACGGCCGGAATCGATCGGTTTCGGCCCAGAGGGGGGCCGCGATGAGAACGCGACAGTCGCTCGACGATGAGGCGGACACCCGGAATGATGCCCGATGGAGACATCGCGGACATACGGGCTGGCTTCTATGCGTGACGGCTCTGGTTGCGGTCGCCTGTGCTGGGGACTCCGGATCCGCGACCACGGTCTCCTCCGAGCTGTCGACGTCGGCTCCGGCTGCTTCGACCACCGCGGCCAGCTCGTTGACCACGACGGAGAGCGGGACCGTCGCGACCACGCTGGGAACCGAGGCAGCTTCCTCAGAGTGCCCCTCACTCACGGCGGCCGACGTCGAAGCAATCACCGGGGTGTCGGTGGTGGCAGTCGAGAGAGGCGCCACCGCCGGCTCCGGGGGTACATGCGCGAACTATTCGACCGCCGACGGCGGCGGATATGTCGGCGTGAATGTCCTGTCTGGAGCGGATAGCTATGCCCTGTCGTTCCCGCCCGAGGGCGCATATCTCCCGCCGGAGGAATTGAGTGGGATCGGGGACGAAGCTGCTGGGTTTCGGCTCATCGAGTCCTGGCCGTATAGCTACGTCGTGGCGAGACAGGGCGAGACCGTCGCCGTCGTGTTTTCGTTGTCACAGGAGATAACGGACGCACAGATCGCGGAGATGGCTGCCACCGCGTTGGGGTGAGCCTCAGCTCAGTTCGAGCTCCTCGATCGCACCCGCTCTGATGTGGAAACCCCGGATCTCGCCGGGAGCGGCGACCAAATAGAGCCAGTCCGGCTCCAAGGCGCTTTGCACGTCGATCATCGACGGCATCGCAGTGCCTCCTGGGTGGGAGTGGAACACGCCTGCGATCTCCCAACCCATCGACTCGGCGTGACGCATGGCCTGGAAATGCTCATCGGGGTCGATCGTGTAGGAGACCGGGGTGGGATCCGCATTTGTGAGGGGGTACGCAAACCGGATCTGCATGTCACCGTCCATGGCTAACAGGCCGCAGCACTCGTTGGGGCGGCAATTGTCGGCGTGCGCCAGGATGGCCCAGCGGATCTGCTCAGGAAGACGCAGCACGAGCGACGTTGCCCGCCGGGCGACAGGTCTGGTCGTACTCGACGATCTTCGGCGGCCGATCGGGGTCCGCGCAAGCCGGGCAATTCGGGTCCCGGTCAATGCTCACCGAGCTGAAGTCCTCCTCGAGGGCGTCGTAGATGAGGAGTCTCCCGGTCAGCGGCTCGCCGAGTCCGAGCAGAAGCTTGATCGCCTCCATGGCCTCGATCGACCCGATGATCCCCGGCAGCACGCCGAGGACTCCGGCCTCGGCGCAGGAAGGGGCGAGCTCGGGAGGGGGAGGCTCGGGGAAGAGACATCGGTAGCACGGGCCGACGTAGGGGTCGAACACCGAGACCTGGCCCTCGAACCGGAAGATGGAGCCATGTACCACCGGGACCCTGACGTGCAGCGAGGCGTCGTTGACGAGGTAACGGGTGGGGAAGTTGTCGCCCCCATCCAGGATCACTTCGTATCCCCTCATGATGTCGATGGCATTGCCGGCGTCGAGACGCTCGTTGTGGGTGACCACCTTGACGTCCGGATTGAGTGCCGATATCGCCTCGCGGGCGGACTCCGTCTTGGGCATCCCCACCCGGTCGAGGTTGTGCAGCACCTGACGCTGCAGGTTTGTCCTGTCCACTACGTCGTAGTCGACGATGCCGATGGTCCCTACGCCTGCGGCCGCGAGGTATAGCGCCGCCGGAGAGCCCAACCCTCCGGCGCCGACCAACAGAACGCTGGAGTCGAGCAGTCGGGCCTGACCCGCCTCGCCGACCTCTTCGAGGATGACATGTCGCGAATATCGGTCTCGTTGCTCGGCTGTGAGCCCTTCGCCGGCACCCCATGCCCGCCCCTCGGATTTCCAGCGATCGAATCCTCCGGCGAGTGAGTAGACCTCCTCGTACCCCATCTCCTTCAAGCTCGCGGCGGCCAGCGCCGATCGCCCGCCGCTGGCGCAGTAGAGGACAACCGGCCCTGATCTGTCCCGGGCCACACCGGCGATGTCCCTCTCCAGCAACCCGCGGGGGAGGAGGCGGGCGCCACGGATCGTGCCTTGCTCGTGCTCCCCGGTCTCGCGAACGTCGATGAGCAGGACGTCGTCCAACCTCCGCTCCAGTGCCTCAGGCGTCAGCTCGTCGATCTGCGCACGGGCCCGGCTGACGAGGTCGCGATAGGAAGCCATCAGCGGGAGATGGCGGGGTCCGGGGCCTCGGGATCTATTTGGTAGCGGTCGAAGGCATCTCTCACCACCGTATCCGGCAAGGATCCCTCACCGGCCAGAGTGGAAAGCGTGGCGGCGACGATGTGGCCCGTGTCCACCTCGAAGTGCCGGCGCAATGCCTTGCGAGCGTCGGAACGGCCGAAACCGTCGGTGCCGAGGGTGGTGAAGGGCCTCGGGACCCAGCGTGACACCTGGTCCGGCACCAACCGCATGTAGTCGGTGACCGCGATCACAGGCCCGTCGACGTCGGAGAGGAGACGGGTGACCATTGGGATGCGACGCTCCTCGGTCGGATGAAGGAGGTTCCAACGGGTGACCGCGAGCGCCTCTTCACGGAGTCGCTTGTAGGAAGTAGCCGACCACAGCTCGGCGCTGACGTCGTAATGCTCTGCCAGGTCCACCGCCGCCTGCCGTGCGGCGAGGTTGGCTGATCCCGAGAAGAGGATCGCCGCTTTCGGGCCCGACGTCGACGGGCCATCGGCCCATTTGTAGAGCCCATCGACGATGCCCTGCTCGGTGCCTTCCGGACGAGGCGGCTGCGGATGGTTCTCGTTGTAGAGGGTGAGGTAATAGAAAACGTCCTCGGGCTCCGCCCCGTACATGCGCCCGAGGCCATGCTCGACGATTGTCCCGACCTCATAGGCGAATGCGGGGTCATAGGCCTCGCAAACGGGCACCGAGGTCGCCAGCACGAGGCTGTGTCCGTCCTGGTGCTGCAGGCCTTCACCCTCGAGAGTCGTTCGACCTGCGGTCGCCCCCAAAAGGAAGCCGCGGACGCGGGAGTCGGCCGCCGACCAGATCAAGTCCCCGACCCGCTGAAAGCCGAACATCGAGTAGAAGATGAAAAACGGGACCATCGGAACGCCTCGGGTTGCATACGAGGTCCCGGCGGCGATCCATGACGCGGTCGACCCGGCTTCCGTGATCCCCTCCTCGAGGATCTGGCCGCTCTGACTCTCCGAATAGGAGAGGATCATCGACGCGTCCACCGGCTCGTAGAGCTGGCCCTTCGAGGCGTAGATCTTGAGCTCGCGGAAGAGCGAATCCATGCCGAACGTACGGGCTTCATCAGGGACGATTGGAACGACATGTTTGCCGAATCCCTCGGACCGGGCCAGACCGCGAAGAAGACGTGTGAAGGCGGTCGTCGTCGAGGCTTCGACTTTGCCGGAGCCGGCGTACACCTCGGAGAAGGTGTCGGGCGAGGGGAGCTCGAGCGTGTTCGCGGGTACGACCCGGCTGGGGAGGAAACCACCTAGCTCCTGACGTCTGGCGTGGAGATACTCGTGCTCGGGAGTGCCCGGCTCGGGCCGGAAATACGGCGGCACATTCTCACCGGCGAGTGCCTCTTCAGGGATCTCGTTCTCCAGACTGAGCCTCTCCCGCAGCCCCATGAGCTGCTGATTGGTCAACTCCTTGATTTGGTGGGTCGCATTCCTTCCCTCGACGTCGGGGCCGAGGGTCCAGCCCTTGATCGTCTTGGCCAGGATCACGGTCGGCTTACCGTTGTCGAGCTCGGTTGCCACCTTGTAGGCGGCGTAGACCTTCTTGTAGTCCAGACCGCCCCTCCGGAGCGACCAGACCTCGTCGTCGCTCATCTCGGCGACCATCTCCTTGGTGCGAGGGTCCTTGCCGAAGAAATGCTCCCGGACATAGGCGCCGTTCTCCGCCTTGTACCGCTGGTACTCCCCGTCGACGGTGGTGTTCATCACGTTGATGAGTGCGCCCTCGTGGTCGCGGGCCAGGAGAGCGTCCCAGCCGGAGCCCCAGATCACCTTGATCACGTTCCAGCCGGCGCCCCGGAAGGCCGACTCGAGCTCGGTGATGATCTGGCCGTTGCCGCGCACGGGCCCGTCGAGGCGCTGCAGGTTGCAATTGACGACCCAGGTCAGGTTGTCCAACCCTTCCCGCGTGGCCAAGGAAATGGCACCAAGAGTCTCGGGCTCGTCGACTTCGCCGTCGCCGATGAAGCACCAGACCCGGGACTTGGAGGTGTCGTCGAGACCGCGGTTGTGGAGGTACTTGTTGAAACGGGCGTGGTAGATCGAGTTGATCGGCCCCAGGCCCATGGACACCGTGGGGAACTCCCAGAAGTCGGGCATGAGACGGGGGTGGGGATAGGACGAGAGACCGTGACCATCGATCTCGAAGCGGAAGTTGTCGAGATGCTTCTCGTCGAATCTCCCCTCGAGATAGGCACGGGCGTAGATCCCGGGTGCGGCGTGCCCCTGCATGTAGACGTGGTCGCCCTTGCCGTCGGCGCCCTTCCCTTTGAAGAAATGGTTGAAGCCGACTTCGTACAGAGTGGCCGAGGAAGCGAAAGTGGAAAGGTGCCCCCCGATCCCTTTGGAGCGGTGATTGGCCTTGATCACCATCACGGCCGCGTTCCACCGGATGAATCGCCGAATCCGCCTCTCGATGTCGGCGTCACCTGGGAACTCGGCCTCCTCTTCCGGAGGAATCGTGTTGATGTACGGGGTGGTGATGGCGCCGGCGATGCCGACGTTGTTCTCGTGGGCCCTCTCGAGGAGCTTGGCCACGAGATATTTGGCCCGGTCCGGCCCCTGCTCGTTGACGACCGCATCGAGGGAGTCGATCCACTCCTGAGTCTCCACCGGATCGGAGTCGGGCATCTGATGGACGTACTCGTCGCCGAGCGTTCGGCTCAGATCGCCTGTCATGGGACCAAGCCTAGTTAGCGGAGGTATTTCTCTCTCTGGGCGGCCTTACGCTCCCACCGCCTGATCCTCGGCTCGCGTCAGCCATCTGCGAACGACATCGACGAAACGATGAGGTGCGTCCATCTGGGGGGTGTGCCCTGTGTCGTCGAGGTGGACCAGCTCCCAATCGGGGCGGAGGGCGCAGAGCCACTCGACTGCTGTGGGCGAGACGATGTGGTCGGAGACCCCCTGAACCACGAGGGTGGGCGCCTCGATGGCGAGGACCATTGCCACGTACACGGGCCGTCGCGAGTAGAGCCGTGCGATCGAAGTCGCCGTCCGGGCCGTGGCGTATTCGGCCCAGGGGAGCTGCTTTCGGATCCGGGCCATCTCCCGTGACTCCTCGATGAGTGACATGGGGACACGCCCCGGCTTGTGGGTGATCATGTTCAAGCTCTTCCGCACCAGCTGTTCGGGGGTGTTGGTCCGGATGAACCGGCGGCCATATGCCGCGCCGATGCCGGGTGTGGCCTGTATTGCGAGCCGGGCCGCCGTCGGCCAGTCGAGCCGGGGGTCGGGTACCACCGGTGGCGTGGCCGGCGACACCAGGATCAGTCGATCGACGAGGTCGGGCCGGGCCGACGCGATCAACTCGGCGAGGAGCCCGCCGGTCGAGTTCCCGATGATGGTGAACGGCCCTTCGATCGTCTCGAGATATGCGATCACCGAATCGCGGTGTGTCCCAAGCCGGAAGTCGGACCGCGGCGGAGTGAGGCCGAACCCGGGAAGATCGACGGCTCGCACCCGACCGAGGGTGGTCAGCGCCGGCGCCACCGCGTTCCAATTGGTCGTCGATCCGCCGAGGCCGTGGATGAGTATCAGGCTCGGCCCGGTCCCTCCAAAGTCGACTTCGTGCATCGGTCCCTTGGGGGTGCTCACGTAGTTGCCCATCATCGAAAGGGTACCGGGGGCCGGTCATACACTGACTCGATGCGATTGCTCCTCGTCTCCACGTACGAGTTGGGGCGTCAACCTGTCCATATCGCCTCGCCGGCGGCGGCCCTCGCCGCGGCCGGGGTCGACGTCGTCACTATCGATCTCGCCGTCGAGGACTGGGACAGCTCTCGTCTGGACGGCGCCGACGCTGTCGCCTTCTCGGTGCCGATGCATACCGCGATGCGTCTTGCCATCCCGATGGCGCGGGAGTTGCGCCGGCAGCAGCCCATGCTTCCGATCGCCTTCTACGGTCTGTACGCCGGCGTGGGTCAGGACCGGGAAGTCGGCGATGTCGCCGACTCGGTGTTTGTCGGCGAGTACGAGCCGGCTCTCGTGGAATGGGCAACCACCCTGGGCTCGCGGCCACAAGGAAAAGGTGTGACCCGGAGTCGGGGGCGGACGAGGTTTCACCGGCCCGAGCGAGCCACGTTGCCCTCGCACGACAACTATGCCCATCTCGAGTGGATGGGCGAGGCGCGTCTCGCCGCTGCAGTCGAGGCTTCGCACGGATGCCGGCACCGCTGCCGCCATTGCCCGATTCCCGTTGTCTACGACGGGAGGATGCGGGTGGTCGGGGCGGATTCCGTGCTGGCGGACATCGACCAGCTCGCTTCCGACGGGATCCAGCACGTGACGTTCGGCGATCCGGACTTTCTCAACGCGCCCCGGTATTCGATGGACCTGTTGAGGGAGGCCCACACCGCTCACCCCGAACTGACATACGACCTGACCGTGAAGGTCGAGCACATCCTGGCACATCGGTCGTTGTGGCCTCAGATGGCGGAGCTCGGCGTTCTCTTCGTGGTCAGCGCCTTCGAGAGCACCGACGATCGCACTCTCGAAGTGCTCGACAAGAACCACACGGAAGCTGACATGTCCGAGGCCGTGGCCGTCCTGCGCTCATCCGGCATCCATGTCAGGCCGACCTGGCTCCCGTTCTTCCCGTGGACTACGCCGACGGACCTGGCCGCCATCGTGCGCTTCATCGATCATCATCGGCTGTGGTCGGCGACCGACCCCGTGCAACTGTCGATCAAGCTCCTCATCCCCGAGGGGTCGCTCTTGGAGACCCACCCCGCAGTCGTGCCGTACCTGACCGCTTATCAGCCGGAATCGTTGACCTGGTCGTGGCGGTTCGCGGAGCAAACGACAGAGCGGCTACACGGAGCTCTCGATTCCATCGCGGCCGAGGCCTCCGATTGCGGGGCGGAAGCCGGAGACACCCTGCTCCTGATGCGGGAGAGGATCGGGGAGATGACAGGTGTCGAAATGGCGCCCATGCCTTCGTCGCCACCGGCGCCGCGCCTGACCGAGAGCTGGTTCTGTTGTGCCGAGCCCACCGCAGGTCAGGCGGCGGCGGTGGGGCTCACCATCGGTAGGGTGCCGCTCGCATCGGCATAGAGGAGCAGATGACGACGGTCCTGGCCGCCCAAGGGCTCATCAAGAGCTTTGGTGATCTGATCGCGGTGAACGGGGTCAGTTTCGAAATAGTGGAGGGGGAGACTTTTGGCCTCCTCGGGCCCAACGGGGCGGGCAAGACCACGTCGATTTCGATGGTCGCCGGGCTGCTGGAGCCAGACAACGGCACCATTCACGTGGCGGGGACCCAGATCCGGACCAATTCGACCGATGGACGGTCGGACATCGGTCTCGTGCCCCAGGAAATCGCGATCTACCCCGACCTGACCGCTACGGAGAACCTCAGATTCTTCGGGCGTCTCTACGACATGCCAGGCGAGACGTTGGACAAACGCGTGGAAGAGGTGCTCGAGGTGATTGGCCTCTCCGAGCGCCAGGACGACCTGGTCAGCGAATTCTCCGGCGGCATGCAACGGAGACTGAACATCGGCATCGGGCTGCTCCATCGCCCCCGCCTTCTCATACTGGACGAGCCCACGGTTGGAGTGGATCCCCAGTCCCGGAACGCCATCCTCGAGTCGGTCGAGGACCTCTCGGGCGAGGGGATAGCAGTCCTCTACACCACCCACTACATGGAAGAGGCCGAGCGTCTCTGTGATCGCGTCGCGATCATCGATGAGGGAGTGATCAAGGCCGAGGGCACCAGACGCGAGCTGGTTTCACTGGTCGGCGAGAAGGACAGGATTCGGGTGACCGTGACCGGGGACCTCGTTGCAGTTGCGCGCGTCGCTTCCGAGTTGCCGGCGGTCCATGAGGCCAGCCCTTCCGACTCGGGCGTGGACGTCCTGGCCAACGACGCGTCGTCAGTTCTCCCCGAGTTGCTCTCCCGGGTGGCTGCGACCGGCGCCAACGTCACTGGTGTGGCGGTGTCGGAGCCCAATCTCGAGGCCGTCTTCTTGCATCTGACCGGCAAGGCTCTGCGCGACTGATCATGGGGGCGGCGACCCGGATCGCGGGCAAGGACCTCAAGCTCCGTGTGCGAGATCGCTCCGCGTTCATCATGGGAATCGTCACCCCACTGGCTCTGGCCTACATCTTCCACCTCGTCTTCGGCGGCACATTCAGCGAGGAGGCATTGGACCTCGAGGTCGGATTGGTCGACCTGGACGACACCCAGGTGTCACAGTCCCTGGGCGAGGCTCTCTCCGGGCTGGAAGCCGAGGGGGTCTTGGTGCTGACCGACTTCGACGACGCGGCTTCGGCTGAGGCGTCGGTAGAGGATGGCGATATCGGCGCTTACATCCTCCTCAACCAGGGCCTCGGCGACGCTGCCATCCAGGGCCAACCATTCACGATCGAGGTGGTCGGCGACGTCGACAGCCAGACCACGACCCAGGTGGTGTCCTCGATCGCCTCCGAATTCGGATCGGCTATCGAGCGGTCGCAGCTCTCGGTGACCACGGCGATTGCTCTTGGCCAGCCACCGCCGCCGGACGAGCTGGCCACCTGGGGCGAGGAGGCCGCCCTTCGACCGCCGGCCTTCAGCTTCGTAGATGTCTCCGCCGACACCCGCCAGCTCGACGCCAACACGTTCTTTGCCGCCGGCATGGCTGTGTTCTTCCTCTTCTTCACCGTTCAATTCGGCGTTGTCGGCATCCTCGAGGAGAGACAGGGCGGAACCCTGGCGCGACTGCTCGCGGCGCCGATCAGCCATACCAGCGTGGTGGCGGGCAAGGCGATCCTCTCATTCGCACTAGGCGTCATCTCGATGACCGTGTTGATCGTTGCCACTCATTACCTGATGGATGCCGAGTGGGGCCCTCCACTGGGGGTGGCGCTGCTGGTCGTCGCCGGCGTCCTTGCCGCGACCTCCATCATGGGGGTCATCGCCGCGACTGCCACCAGTGCCGATGGCGCCGCCAACCTGGGGGCGATAATCGCGGTGATCCTTGGAATGCTGGGCGGGACATTCTTTCCCATCGGCCAGGGAAACGACTTCCTCGCCAGGCTCTCCTACCTGACCCCCCACGCCTGGTTCATGCGGGGTCTCGCCGACGTGTCGGGTGGGGCGGAGTGGACCGAGGTTCTGCCTGCGGTCGGTGCCCTGCTCCTGTTCGCACTCGTCTTTGGGACCGTGGCCTGGGTGCTCCTGCAGCGAAAGCTGACGCGATGAGGAAGATCCTCGCCATCGCCGGGTCCAATGTGCGTCGCATGTTGCGCGAGCGCTCCAACATCTTCTTCGTCTTCATCTTCCCTATTGCCCTGATCCTGCTCATCGGGGCTCAGTTCGGCGGGGACTTCGATCCCGGCGTCGGGATTCACCAGGAGGACCAGGACCCGCTGGCGACCGCTATCACCGAGGAGATCCAAAGCGACGACTCGTTGGCGGTGACGATCTTCGAGACAC
>JALDXP010000066.1:0-11337 GCA_032154885.1 Actinomycetota bacterium | reverse complement strand
CTTGTCCCAATTGCCGAGGGCACCGACGGTGGGGGGTCGATCCGCATCCCGGCCTCGTGGTGCGGCGTCGTTGGCTATCAGCCATCCGCCGGTCGTGTTCCCTCGATCTTGAGACCGAATGCATTCTCGGGCGTCTCTCCTTTCATCTACGAGGGCCCGATCACGAGAACCGTGGCGGATGCCGCTCTGGCGATGAGCGTGCTGGCCGGCCCACATCCAGGAGATCCCTACTGCTCCCTCGACACCATCGATTTCATGGCCGGTCTCGACAGGGGGGTCGAAGGGTGGAACATCGCCTATTCGCCCGACCTCGGCGTCTACCCGGTGCAGCGGGATGTGGCGGCCGTGGTGGAGGAGGCAGTTCGGGCTTTCGAGGATGCAGGCGCCCGGGTCGTCGAGGTCGAAATCGAGATCGACATCGACCAACGCGAGCTAGCCGACCTCTGGTGCCGTCTGATCATGCCGCTCAGTCTCGATTCGTTCGCCAATCTCGCCGCAGGGGGGATCGACCTCCTTGGCGAGCATCGCTCGGATCTTCCGCCTGAGTTCTTGCGTTGGGCTGATCACGTCGCATCGATGACGGCGATGGAGTACTTCGACGACAACTCGATGCGCACCCGCGTCTACGACGCCATGCAGGCAGTCCTGGGCGAATACGACGTCCTGGTGTCGCCGACGTTGGCATGCTTGCCTGTCGAGAACCTCGCCAATGGTGAGACTCGGGGCCCGGTCGTCATCGAGGGGGTGGAGGTCGACCCCCTCATCGGGTGGTGCATGACTTACTTCACCAATTTCACCGGACACCCGGCGATATCGCTCCCGGCTGGACTGGCGTACGGGCTACCGGTGGGGATGCAGGTCATCGGAAGACGCGGCGCCGACCTCGATGTGCTCGCCGCCAGCGCGGCTATCGAACGGGTGAGACCTTGGGAGCAGATCTACCAGATCCCGGCTAGCCGACCGCTCACGGTCTGAGCGGCCTTCTCCGGCCGGTCAAGGCTCGGTGACACGGGTGTAGGCCGCCGCCACGAAGATTATGAGCGCACCGAAGAGGATCTGACGGACCGCTTCCGGGTATCCCAATGAGGAGAGGATCGAGGAGATGACAGTGAGGATCAGGGCGCCGATCATCGTCCCGCCGTACCCACCGCGGCCACCCATGATGGAGGTCCCGCCGATCACGGCGGCCGCTACCGACGGGAGCACGGCCGTGTCGGCCAGAGTGACGCTCGCCACGTTGGTCAGACCCGAATACAGGAATCCGGCGACACCGGCGAGGACCGCCGAGATGACGTAGAGCACGATCAACACCTGCCAGGAGCGGGCGCCCGACAGCCTGGATGCGATCGGATTGTCACCGATTGCATACAGGAGCCGCCCGTATCCGGTCCGGTTGAGACCGAGGATGATGAGGATGGCCAGGGGCACGAACAACAAGAGGCTCCTGGGCACGAACCCGAGGAATATCCCGGCACCCAGATCTCTGAACTGATCCGGGACGCCCGACCCGGTCTGTACCATCTGTATTTGCCAGACATTGGCAAAGCCGAGGACCACCAGGCTCATGCCCAGCGTCATGATCAGTGGGTGGACCCGGAAGATGCCGACCCCGATCCCGCTGATGAGACCGACGATCGCTGCCACCGCCAGGGCCACGAGGATGCCTGTGGCGAGTCCCGGCCCGCCGACCAGTGTCGCTACGACGAACCCCGACATGGACGCCACTGCGCCGACCGAGAGATCGATGCCGCCGGTCAGCATCGTCATCGTCTGACAGCCCGCGAGAATCGCCAGCGGGACGGCGGCACGAACCATCACCCCTCCCCAGTTCAGGTTGACGATCCCGGGGCGGATCAACTCGCTGACTACGACGAGAATGGCGAGCAGGCCGATCAAGGGGATGATCGGCCGCTCGCGGAAGAGGGCACGCAAGCCGGCGGTCGTCAGCCATCTGGGCCTGGAGTCGGTCGTGGCTACGGTGTCGGTCATGGCTCCCGCTTCCGCAGTTGGAGCAGACTCCCGACCATCACCACTCCCACCAGGATGAGCCCCTGGGCCACGGTCGCCAGGTTTGTGTTCACGTTCAGGAACGTCATGTCGGTACGAAGCAGGGACAGGATCACAACGGCAACGATTGGCCCGAAGACCCCGCCGCGGCCTCCCGCGAGGCTCACCCCTCCGAGCACGACGGCTGCGACGCTCAGCAGGGTGTAAGGCCCGGGAACCGGAGTCCCGATACCCGTCGTGGCCGTGAGGGTGAGACCGGCGAACGCAGAGAACAGACCGGTCAAGGTGTAGGCGAAGATCTTGGTGCGCGCCACCGACACGCCGCTCCGATATGCCGCCAGTGGATCGCTGCCGATCGCGTAAAGCGAAAGGCCGAGGCGCGATCGTCTGATCGGGATCCAGATCGCCGCGACGATCACCAGCAGTAGCAATGCCGCTCTTGGGATCCATGCATTGAGGATCGATCCTCCCGTAAGGCTCCGAAGCCACTCGGCCGATCCACCGCCTGGCGTTCCTAGCACGAGCAGGGCGCAGCCCGCCCATACGAAGAGCATCGCCAGGGTGACGACGATGTCGGGAACGCGCGTCACGACTATGAGGCTGCCGTTCACGGCCCCGAGAACACACCCGACCAGCAGAACGCCGATCACAACGAGGACGGCGAATCCCTCGCTCCTGTCTTCCATGAGGGACGCCGAGATGACGCTGGTGAGAGCCATCATCGACCCGACGGACAGATCGATCCCTCGAGCAATGACGGCGATCGCCTGTGCGACGGCGGCGAAGGCAAGGGGCAGCACGGAGACGGCAAGTCCTTGCACTCCGGCTGCGCCGTAGGTCGGCTGGATGAGCCTCGTGACGACGAGGAGCACCAACAGGATGCCTACCAGGCCCAGGGTCCAGCCGTGTCGGCGAATCATCGACCCGAGCGCTGTCGTTTGGGCCGTCGCCTGGTCTGTCTTGTCGATAGTCGTGCTCACGGATCGCCCGCCTCGCCCAGTCCGGGCTCTTCGCCTGCGGCTTCGACATCCTCCTCGGCGGCCACCGCCGCGGCGACCACTTCCTCGGGGAGCGGTGCGTCGGAGCGAAGGTTGTGGGCCGCCCGGAGCAGGGTTGCCTCGTCGGCATCCGATACGTCTATTTCCGCAACGACTTCGCCACCGAAGATCACGATCGCACGGTCGCAGGCGAGCTGGATCTCACTGAGCTCTGAGGTATAGAGCAGGACGGCGGCACCTGCTTCCGCCAGGTCCCGCAGCAACAGATACACCTGGTGCTTGGTGCGGATATCGATCCCACGTGTTGGGTCGAAGCACAGCATCGTCTGCACTCCGCCGGCGACCCAGCGTGCGATCGTGACCTTCTGCTGGTTGCCGCCGGAGAGGAGACGGACCTCCTTCTGTGCCCGGGTGTCGATTTGGAGCGTGTCGATGGCCTTGTCGACCTTGGGTTTCTCCTTGCTTCTACGGATCGGCCCCCACCCGGATATCGGCGCACTGAAGGGCAATGCGATGTTCTCCCTCACCGAGCGTTGCATCAGCAGGGCCTCGGCCCGATCGGCGGGCACGAAGACAATTCCTGCTCGGATCGCGTCCGCAGGGTGCCGGAAAGAGACGGGGCTTCCGTCGACAAGGACCTCTCCCGTGCTGGCGTGCTCTGAACCGGCCAGGATGTCGAAGAGCTCATCCTGACCTTGGCCCTCGAGAGCCACGAGCCCCACCACCTCTCCGGCGCGGACGTCGAACGAGACATCGCGAAGACGGCCAGACGACCCGAGACTGCGGACTTCCAGCCGCGGGACCTCGTTCTGTTGCGACGCCGGCGCCGGCCGCTCCGTCCGTTCCGGCATCTCTCCGACGGCCTCGCCGAGCATCAGCTCGACGATCCGGTCCGCGGAGTCGGCGGAGATGTCGACCACGCCCACGGTCACCCCCTCCCGCAGGACGGTGGCCCGGTCGCAGACAGATGCGATCTCGGTCATCCGGTGCGAGATGAAGATGATGCTGCCTTCGCCGCCGCGCTGGCTGGCAACCACTTCGAGCACGCTCTCGGTGAGGTTGGCCGGTAGTGCCGCAGTGATCTCATCGAGCATGAGCACGTCTGGCCGTATGGCCAGGGCTCGGGCGAGATCGATGATCCTCAGGGTGGCGAGAGGAAGGTCTCGCGCCATCCTCGACAGGTCGAGCTTTCCCACGCCGAGCTGACGCACCCAGTCGCGAAACGGCTCGAGCGGTGTTTCCGTGAGCCGCAGGTTCGAGGAGATGTCGAGGTCGGGGATCAGAGCCGGCTCCTGGTAGACCGAGACCAGGCCGCCCCGGCGAGCCTCGGCCGGGGAATGTGCCATGCGCTCCTTGCCCCTCACTGTGATCGTGCCCTCGTCCGGGCGGACTGCGCCTGTCAGGACCTTGACGAGGGTGCTCTTACCGGCACCGTTGGCCCCCATCAACGCGTGCGCCTCGCCGGGGCGCACACGGAGCGAAGCGGACTTCAACGCGACGACGGCGCCGTATCGCTTCGAGACGTCGGTTGCCTCGAGCAGGTACCCGTTGGTGGTTCCCGCGGTCGTCACGGCGCCAAACGTAGGTCGAACAAAACTGATGCGCCGGCGATCTTGGATCTCCGGCGCATCAGCGTGTGTCTTACCAGCTAGTTGTTACTCGCCAGGTCCGAGGCAGGCCACGGCCTGCTCGGGGGTGTACGTGGTCCAGCCCTCGATCGTCAGACCCAGTGGCCACAACTCGTCGAGCCCGTCGACCTGCCATGACTCGAGCGTGGCACGTCCGTCATCGGTGACGTTGTCGGCCAGCACCGGGTCGAGCAACACCGTGTTGGGCTGAGCAGCGTCCGCCGCTGTCTCGACGGTCTCACCGTTGAGCAGCTTCAGCGCCAGGTTGACCCCGGCGCCGCCAACTGCTGCGGTGTTGGTCACTGCCGAGCCCTCGAGGCCGGCAAACCCCTCGGAGTCGAGAAGTTGGGTCACATACGCGCCGAGGTCGGCACCGACGATCGGGACGAACTCCAGGTTGGCCTGCTGGATGGCGTCGACGACCTGCGAGTCCATGCCCGAGGTCCAGATGCCGTTGGTGTCCCCGTACTGACCGCTGGCGATCCAGTCGTTGATCAGCTGGGTCGTGGTGGCCGGGTCCCAACCGGTGTGCTCACCGTCGATGCTCGGGATCACCGTGATGTCCGGGTAGTTCTCCAGCGCCTGCTGGAACCCGGTGTGACGGTCGGTATCGGCTGGGTGACCGGCGAAGCCACGCATGTAGTACACGTTGCCCGTCCCGCCCATCTGCTCGAACAACCACTCCGCTCCGAGCCGTGCGTACTCGATCTGGTTGTTGTAGAGGTTGTAGGTGCCCTCGTGTGTGACGTACGCATCTACCGACACAGTCGGAATGCCGGCTGCCGCCGCCTCCTCGAGTGCTGGGTTGAGCGCCTCGGGGTCGTTCGGGTTGAACACGATCGCGTCGACGTCGGCGGCGATCAGGTCGCGGATGTCCGCGAGCTGGCCGGCGGCGTCCGTGTTGCGATGGATCTGGTTCAGCTCGGTGACCTGACCGGATGCGAGGGCCTCTGCCTTCGCCGTGCACACCTGCTCCTCACGGAAGCCGTTACCCACGCCTCCACCGTTCGAATATCCGATAACGAACCCCTCGCCTGCGGCCTCGGTCGTTTCGGTGCTTCCTGCCGTGGTGGTGGGTTCCGCCGCGGCCGTGGTGTCCGGTGCGGCGGTGGTGTCTGAGCCCTCGGCGAGGGTCGTGTCAGAACCCGAGCCATCTCCACAGGCGACGGCGATCATGGCAATAGCCACCACCGCCACCAACCTCTTGAACCATTGGTTATTGGTCATATATGACTTCCTCCTAAGTGGCGCCCGAAGGCGTGCGGGAGTGTCTCATACGCATTGGCGGATGTCCACTCACCCTATGCGGCGAATCGTACCGATGGGAGGGCTGATGGCAAACGTTTCCATTTGGCGTCCCTTCCCCGGCGAACGGCCTCGGTTCCACTGCTTATCCTTCGCGCGCCGGTGCCGTCGAATGGAGGTTCATGAGTCTCACCGAGGTCAGGGCCGGAGTCGTGGGGATCGGCTTCATCGGGGTGGCACATATCGAGGCGTTGCGTCGTCTCGGGGTTGATGTAGCCGGCGTCGTCGGCTCCTCGCCGGAGCGAGCCCGTCCTAAGGCAGACGCCATCGGAGTCGAACGCGTCTATGGCAGTGTCGAGGAGCTGGCCGCGGACCCGTCCATCGATGTCGTCCACATCGCCAGCCCGAATTACGCCCACGCTGAACAGGCACGCGCCGTCCTTGCCGCCGGCAAACACGTCGTCTGTGAGAAACCGCTTGCGATCACGTCTGAGGACACTGCCGATCTCGTGGCTCTTGCCGCCGATTCCGGGTTGGTCAACGCGGTCTGCTTCAACATCCGCTTCTATCCGGCCAATCACCAGGCAATGGCGATGGTGGCCAACGGTGATATCGGTGAGCCTCGCTTCATCACGGGCTCCTACCACCAGGATTGGCTATTGCGCGACACCGACTGGAATTGGCGGCTCCAGCCTGAAGAGGCGGGTGGGCTCCGGGCAGTGGCCGACATCGGCTCGCACTGGCTCGACCTCAGCCGTTTCGTGTCCGGTCGGCGCATAGTCGAGGTCATGGCCGACCTGCACACCCTCGTTCCGGTGCGTCGGCACCCCCCAGGACCGGTCGAGACGTTCGCCGCGGCCGCCGAGACGGAGGACCTGGTCGCCGAGGAGATGGGCAGCGACGACGCCGCCGCCATCCTCCTTCACTATGAGGACGGTGCCCGTGGGGCGGTGACGATCTCTCAGGTGTCGGCCGGTCAGAAGAACTCAGTCCGCTACGAGATCGCCGGGTCGGAGTCGGCGATCCGGTGGCTCTCCGCCAACCCGGACGACCTCTTCATCGGTCACCGGGGCCGACCGAACGAGGTGCTCAGCCGTGATCCCGGCCTGTATGCGCCCGTTGCCGCCGGCCTGGTGGCCTATCCCGGGGGTCATGTCGAGGGATTTCCCGACACGTTTCGCGCCCTCTTCACCCAGGTGTACGCAGATGTGGCGAATGGATCGCCAGCCGCGGTGCCGACCTATCCGACGTTCGCCGATGGCCACGACGCGGTCCTGGTGACCGACGCCATCACCGACAGCCACGAGACCCGACAATGGAGATCTGTTCGACGATGAGGAGGAAGACATGAGGCTGGGACTGCTCACCGCGCCGTTTCCGGAGACGCCGCTAGACGAGGTCGTCGACTGGACCGTCGACAACGGGTTCACGACGATCGAGATCGCCTGCTGGCCGGCATCGAGTGGTGACACCCGCCGTTACGCCGGGACGAGCCACATCGATGTCGACGACATCTCCGATGCCCAAGCCACTGAGATCGCCGACAGTGTCGCGGGCCGCGGCCTCGAGATCTCGGGGCTCGGCTACTACCCGAACCCGCTGAGCCCGGACGCCGAGCACCAGCGGATGGTGATCGATCACCTGAAGAAGGTGATCGTCGCCGCTGGCAAGATGAATGTCGCCGTCGTCAACACCTTCATTGGTGCCGACCACACCAAGACACAGGACGAGAACTGGGAAGACGCCACCAGGGTCTGGCCCGAGATCATCTCCTGCGCGGACGACAACGGCGTCAGGATCGCCATCGAGAACTGCCCGATGATCTTCTCCAAGGACGAGTGGCCGTCGGGGCACAACCTGGCCTACAACCCCCGGATCTGGCGCCGGATGTTCGAAGAGTTCGGCGAGACGATCGGCCTCAACTTCGACCCGTCGCATTTGATCTGGCTGATGATCGACATCGAACAGGCCATCGAGGAGTTTGGCTCCCGCTTCTACCATTTCCAGGCCAAGGACGTGATGATCGACTACGACGGTCTCTACGAGAACGGCAGCCTGTCATCTGGCATCGGCTGGCAGATTCCCCGTCTTCCCGGTCTCGGGCACGTCGACTGGGGTGTCGTCTTCTCGGCGCTCTACCGCGTCGGCTACGACGGCCCGATAATCATCGAGCATGAGGATCGTGGGTTCGAGGCCACCGACGAGTTGGTCAAGCGAGGCTTCCTCCTGGCTCGAGACGTGCTCAGCCCGTATGTCCACTGACTCACTCTCTGGTGACCAGGTCGAAGATCTCGCCGGTCTCCTTGTTGGACAGCATGAGCTTCACGCGGCCGTCGGGAAGGATCTCTCGCTTCACGATCGAGTGACCGTCGTGGCTGCCGGCCTTCTTCTCGATTCGACCCGTTGTCCCGCCGCGCCACTCGATGTCGACCGGCTCCCACTGTCGTGATCGCGCCGAGCGATAGGCCGCATCCATGACAGCATTCACGATGTAACCGTCATAGAACGTCTCCTGTGGCTCTCGACCCTGGTCCATCGCGTCGAACATGTCGGTGAACATGTTGGCGTACCCGAACTCACTGACCTCATCGCCAACAGCGAAGATCCAGCCCTCGGTGGATTCGATCTTCTCCGCCACGTAGCGGTCACCGCTGCCCGAGGTGTACATCTCGTACCCGGTCCGGAGGAAGTGATTGAGCCAGATGGTGCCCTCGGTGCCGGCGATCTCGTCTCGCAGGTCGAGCCCACCCCGGAAGGTCCAGGAGACCTCGAATTGGCCGAGAGCCCCCGACTCGAACCTGATGAGAGCGACCGCGTTGTCCTCCGCCTCGATCGGGTGGACCAGTGTGTCGCTCCATGCCATTACCTCGACGGGGCGGTTTCCCTTGCCCACGTACATGCGAATGACCTCGATGCAATGACACCCAAGATCGACGATCGCCCCGCCGCCTGCCTTCTCCTTATCCCAGAACCAGGCGCTGTGAGGTCCGGGGTGAGTCTCACGGGATCGAGCCCAGGTCACGTCGCCGATCCCTCCTGACTCGATCGTCTCAACGGCCTTCATGGCCTTCGGCGTGTAGCAGAGGTCCTCGAGGTAGCCGGCGAACACGCCGGCAGACTCCACCTTGTCCAGGATGCGTCGTGCCTCCTCCGCGTTGCGGGCGAGGGGCTTGGTGCAGAGCACGGCCTTCCCCGCATCGGCTGCGGCCACGATCACGTCCTCGTGGAGGAAGTTGGGCAGGCCAACGACCACCGTGTCGGTCTCATCGTGGTTGATCGCCTCTTCGATGGAAGTCGTATAGGCGGGAATCTCCCAGCGATCGCTGAATACCCGGGCCCGCTCGTCGGATTGTGAGTAGACGATGCCCACTCGGTCGCGGCTTCGCTGGCCGTGGAGCGTCATCGTGTAGAAGTCCCCGATGAGACCGGTGCCGAGCATTGCGACGTTGTGAGATTTCATTGGCCCTGATCCTCCGGTTCGAATGTGTCTGCAACGTATCAGGGACTACCGGAGCGAAATACAGTGCTTGTGTGGCTGTGCATTCGATGGCGGCTCCGCCTCACGAGGAAAGGACGGGCTCATGGGCGAAGACAGCAAGATCCTGAAACAGTTCCTGGGCGACACCGACTTCCCGATCGATTGGGCCAGCGAGGAGGAGAAGGGGCTGTTCTGGTTCTTCGACGACCTGCACTGTCCGCAGCCTCTCTCTCCCATGTACTTCGACATCGGGGGCTGGTGGCTGACCTGCGATCACATGTTCCGGAGATTCGGCACACCGTTCGCCTCTGACTGGATCGCCAAGAACATCAACGGATACCTCTATACGGCCGCCATCCCCGCCAATCCGGGGACCACCGTGGAGGGGGTCGAGCTGGGCAACCGGTACGCCCCGAGGACGCCGGTCGACGACCCTGCCTACCCGGAGCAGATCGGCGCGTATCTCAATGCGGTCCTTCCGACATACGGGGCTCATTTCGCCGACTGGTGGGCCGGTCGCCTCGTCCCTGAGATGATCAGGAACTTCGAGTACCTCGAGGAGAAGATCGAGCGCTGGGACGAGATCCCGCTCATGGAATGGGCGACGATCCTCGAGGATGCCATCGACATCCACGACCGCCACTGGAAGATCCATTGGATGCTCAACTTCTCACAGCTCTCGGCGACTCTCGCCCTGCAGGCTGCTGTCGAGGAGCTGAAGGAGGACGTCGACCCGACGCTGCTGGGCCGGCTGCAGAACTCGGCGAGCGACCGGAACTGGGACTCGATCGAGGCCCTGTGGAGGATGAAGGGCCAGGTCATGGAGGATGAGGAGCTCACAACCATCTTCGCTCGGGAGACAGGTGTCGACATCCTCGCCGCGCTGAACGGAAGCGAGAAGGGCAGGAGATTTCTCGAAGAGAAGCTTCGGCCCTACCAGAAGGAGTTCGGCTGGCACGCCGTATGGAGTCACGAGTTCGTGTTCCCGACCCGCTACGAGACACCCGAGCCCATCCTGGAGGTGATCAAGGGGTATGTCGACACCGACTACGACTACCCGGCGGCCATTGGCGAGCTGAAGAAAGATCTCGAGGCGGCCACCAGCGAGTTGTTGGACGGGCTCGAGGGTGAGGCACTCGAGCGCATGAAGCAGGCACACGACACGAATGCCCGAATGGCCCCGCTGACACCCGACCACCACTTCTACATCGACCAGGGCACCAACGCCCACGTTCGTCTGGTCCTCATCTGCATCGGCCGTCACCTGGCGGCCCGAGGGGCCATTGGCGATGCCAACGACGTCATGTTCCTCAAGTACAACGAGCTCCGCTATCTGATGGCTGATCCGGAAGGCTCGGACGTCCGGGAGCTGATCTCCGATCGCCGGGATGAGCGGGAGGACGCCTATGAGATTCGGCCTCGAGACTGGGTGGGAACCGCGACCGAAGCGGCCCTGGCCTTCCCCTATCTGCCACTCTGGGGATTCCCCGAGCGTCTCGACCGGGACTATGCCGTGGCGGAAGATCGGGTCGAAGGGCTGGCCGCCTCAGCTGGTGTCATCGAAGGCGTCGCCAGAGTGGTTCTGAGCCCGGAGCAGTTCGACGAGGTGAAAAAGGGGGAGATCCTGGTCTGCCAGATGACCAACCCAGCCTGGGTGACGCTGTTCACGAGGATCAGCGGGTTGGTCTCCGACGCCGGCGGAGCCGCCTCACATCCTGCGGTCCTGTCACGTGAGTTTGGGATCCCGGCCGTCATCGGGACGTCGGTCGCCACCCAGAAGATCAAAACCGGCGATCTGGTACGGGTCAACGGCTCGACCGGCGTCGTCGAGATCCTCCCCGACGATTACGTTGCGCGGGAGGCACCAGCATCCGATCTCTTGACCTCATGAACGTGACCAAGGATGTCGTTTGGCTGGATGACATCGAGTGTCATCGAACGGAGTTGGCTGGTGGCAAGGGTGCGAGCCTCGGCAGGATGA
>JALDXP010000065.1:0-11349 GCA_032154885.1 Actinomycetota bacterium | reverse complement strand
GCGACGCCGCCTTCCGACACCGGGACCGGGGTCAGGTTCCAGACGTCCGGGTAGGTGAAGTCGCCGACTTCGTTGAAGTCACCTGCGGTCGTGAACCCGTCGAGGATCAAGCCGGCATCACCGGAGATGAACGCGCCACGGGCCTCGTCCTCGCCCCAGGCGATGGCCTCCGGGGGCAATAACTCTTCGGCCGCGGCCTGGAGGAACCAGTTGATCGCGTAGATGCCGCCCTCGGAGGTGAGGTCGGGTATCGGCCCCTCGAACGGTGCGCCGGAGGCGGCGAGCACTGTCTTGAGTGTCGTGACCCCGTCACCGGCGCGGGCCTGGACGGTGAGCGGGATGCCATCCGGCCGGGCCTCCTTCATGGCCCTCATCGCATTGAGCACGTCGTCCAGGGATCCAAAGGGCACGGTGACGCCGGCCTCCTCGAACCAGGGTGCGTTGTAGTAGAGGATGTCGAAGTTGGCCGTGACCGACATGCCTGTCTTGGTCCCGTCCTCGAGGGCCGTCTCCTCCCAGACCAGCGGGGTCAGCAGTCCGTAGGTGTCGGGCTCCTCTTCTTCCCACTGGGCGGCGATGTCGTCGTGAGACTCGATCAGCCCGGCGTCGTAAAAGGTCTCGATGAGGAACGCGTCCTCGGCGCCGAGGATGTCGGGTAGGGGCTGGCCGGCGTCACGCATCCGAAGCATCTGCTGGAGCATGTCGTCGTTGGCCTGGATGTCGAAGGTGACGTTGACGCCCGTCTCCTCGGTGAAGCTGGCGAACTGATCGGGCGGTATGTAGTAGTCACGAGAGGCCCACACCAGAAGGTCGCCCTCCCCGGCAGGCTCCTCCCCGCCGGCCGCCGTGGTGTCGGTCCCACCCCCAGCAGTCGTGTCGGTGCCACCTGCGGCCGTGGTGCTGGTGTCACCGCCTTCGCTGGCACATGCAGCCAACACGAGCCCGAGGACTAGTAGAAGGGCGAGCATGCGTTGACGTCTCGGTTTGAAGATCATTGAATCATCTCCTCAGTGTGAAAGACTTGGTCCCCGAACCAAGCAGCAGGCACAGTGGGTCCCGTCCTGCACAATGCAAAATACTTACTATTGAGTGACCGGTCAACAAACTCCGACGGCAACAGCGAACCTCAGGTTCTCCGATCCGGATCCGGGTCAAATCGCCTCGAGTTCGCCGGTAGCACTGTCAGGTACGGGGTCCTGTGAGAGCGGTCGCAATTAACCTGCCTGCAACCCGTATTGGGGGGTGGTGTGACCGGTAAGTCAGGTACGGGGTCGTGTAAGGGCGGTCGCAGTTAACCTGCCTGCAACCCGTATTGGGGGGTGGTGTGACCGGTAGCACTGTCAGGTACGGGGTCCTGTAAGGGCGGTCGCAGTTAACCTGCCTGCAACCCCTATGGGGGGTGGTGTAACCGGTAGCACAGCAGGTTTTGGTCCTGTAAGAGCGGGTTCGAGTCCTGCCCCCCCAGCGTCACCAGGTACAGAGAGGTGCCCTTGTCGATTCATGTCGTCATCCTCGCCGCCGGGCAAGGGAAGCGGATGATGTCCGACCTCCCCAAGGTGGCTCACATGGCAGCGGGTCGAACTCTCATCGGTTGGGTCCTGGAAGCGGTCCGCCCGCTCCAGCCGGCGAGCACGGTCGTCGTCGTCGGCCATGGCGCCGAACAGGTGCTGTCTCATCTTCCTCCTGACGTTGTCCCCGCGTTGCAGGAAGAGCAACTGGGTACCGGTCATGCGACACAGATGGGACTAGACGCCCTGGATGATGTCTCGCCGGAGGACACAATCATGGTGCTCTACGGGGACATGCCTCTGCTCACCAACGATCTGCTCGCTCGTCTCGCCAAACGCTCCGACGACGTCGCCGCCCGAATGGTCACCTCCGTGTTCGAGGATCCCACCGGCTACGGACGGGTGATACGCGACGGCGGCGGACTGGTGGTCGAAGTCGTCGAGGAGCGTGACTGCGACGATGCCCAACGCGCCATCGGCGAGATCAATGCCGGGGCCTACGCCTTCAGGGCCAAAGACCTGATCGATGCACTCGGCGGCCTCTCCAACGACAATTCCCAGGGCGAGTACTACCTGACCGACGTCATCGGAATCCTCGTAGGGAGAGGCGAGCGATTAGAACCTGTCGAGACGACACCGGAGGAGGTGATCGGCATCAACTCTCAGGACCAACTCACGGAGGCCAGGCACCTGTTGCAGACCCGAACCAATCAGCGGCTCATGGAGTCGGGAGTCTGGATGCTCGACCCGGATCGCACCTACGTCGATGCGAGCGTCACCGTCGAGCCGGGGGCCCGGATCTATCCGGGAGTCCACCTCGAAGGCAAAACGACAGTCGCTGCCGGTGCCCAGGTCGGACCTGATGTCTTCGCGGTCGACTCGTCGATCGGGGCCGGAGCCACGGTTTGGTATGCGGTGCTTCGAAGCTCGGTGGTTGGGGAGGGTTGTGAGGTCGGCCCTTATGCATCGTTGCGACCGGGGACGGTCCTGGAGAAGGGCGCAAAGGTCGGTACCTTCGTCGAGACGAAGAACACGACCCTTGGTGAAGGAGCCAAGGCACCCCATCTCGCCTATCTCGGCGACGCCACGGTGGGGGCGAGGTCGAACATCGGGGCAGGGTCGATCACTTGCAACTACGACGGCTATGAGAAACATCAGACGGTCATCGGCGAGGATGTATTCATCGGATCAGACACGATGCTGGTCGCCCCGTTGACCATCGGCGACAACGCTGTCACCGGTGCCGGGTCCGTGATCACCGAAGACGTCGAAGAAGGTGCCCTCGCCTTGGAGCGCACTGAGCAGCGTGATTTCCCCGGCTACTCTCAGCGCCGCGCAGAGAGACAGGCCGCCAAGAAAACCGAGGACTGAGTTGGACATTGTCTCCCGCAACCGAATGATGCTCTTCACCGGGGGGGCCAACATCCCCCTGGCCGAGGAGGTTGCCGAGGTCCTTGGTGTCTCCTTGGGCGAGCTCGAGCGTTCCCATTTCGCCAACGGTGAGATCTATGTCAGGCCTGCTGAGAGCGTCCGCGGGGCGGACTGCTACGTCATGCAGAGTCACTGCGAGCCGATCAACGACAACATCATGGAGCAGTTGATAACGATCGACGCCCTCAACCGGGCGTCGGCGCGTCGGATCACCGCTGTCATGCCGTTCTTCGGCTACTCGAGACAGGACAAGAAGGTGAGGCCGCGAGAGCCCATCACCGCCCGACTCGTCGGTGACCTCTTCATGACCGCCGGCGCTGACCGTCTCGTTTCCGTCGATCTGCACACCGGGCAGCTTCAGGGCTTCATCCACAAGCCGTTCGACTCTCTGACTGCCCTCCCGATCATCACCGACTACCTGTCGCAGAAACTCAACGGGCAGACGACGGTGGTCTCGCCTGATGCGGGCGGTGTCAAGCGCGCCGAGCGCTACGCCCGTTTCCTCGACGCCTCGGTGGCCTTTGTCTACAAACGCCGCGACCCCGTCCTCCACAACGTCTCTGAGGCTCTGGAGTTGGCAGGATCGGTCGATGGCCGGCACGTCGTCATCGTCGACGACATCATCGACACCGCCGGCACGGTCACCAACGCGGCGGAGATGGTGCGCGACCAAGGAGCGCTCAGTGTTCGAATCGCCGCCACCCACGGTGTCTTCTCGGAGCCGGCGCTCGACCTCCTCAAGAACGCCCCGGTCGAGGAGGTCATAGTCACCAACACGCTCCCGGTGGCGCCGGAGGTGCTCGAGCTGGACAAGCTCCAGGTGCTCTCGATTGCGCCGATCCTGGCCGAAACACTCCAGGCGATATTCATGGACTCTTCGGTATCGGAGATCTTCCTCGGCGAGAACGCCTGAAACGGCCGAGTCAGGCCCTGCTTCCTAGACTCCCGACCTCGTGACCGCTCGCCATCGCCAACCCGCCTCGACAGCCCAGGCCAGGCTCCGTGCTCTCGTCATCGCGCTGGTCGCCATATTCGTCATTGCCTTCTTCTTTCTACGGGGTGAGGGTGAGGGAGCCGGTCCTACGGGCACCGAGCCACCAGTCGCCGGCGCCACGACCACCACGACACCGGCTGGCACCGGGTCGACGACACCGGGCGGATCGGCCACAACGGTCCCCGGCGGGCCGACCACTACCGGCAGCAACCTGCCGGCATTGCAGGGTGTAAGCCTGGAGACACTGACCGGGGACGTCAGGCAACCGACCGCCATCACCACTCCGCCGGGTGACGATCGACTGTTCATTGTGGAGCGATTCGGCGTCATCCTCATGATGGATGCCAATCGCGAGCTGCAGGAGACCGCGTTCCTCGATCTCACCGACCGGGTCCTCGCCGGCGGCATCGAGCAGGGTCTGCTCGGTCTGGCCTTCCACCCCGACTACGCCAACAACGGGAGGTTCTACGTCTATTACACCGACCAGGGAGGCCGCCGCCAGCTCTCCGAGTTCCAGGTCTCGGTGTCCGATCCCAACATTGCCTCACCCGACACCGAGAGGGTCCTGATCGAGTTGGAGCAGCCACCGGACGCGACGGACATCCGTCACTACGCGGGCAACCTCGCCTTCGGTCCTGACGGCTATCTGTACGTGTCGATGGGCGACGGTGCCGACTCCAGGGATCAGGGACAGGACCCCAACACCATGTTCGGCGCTGTCTCCCGCATCGACGTCGACGGTGGCGACCCCTATGGGATTCCGCCAGAGAACCCCTTCGTGGAGGAGGGTGGGGCCGGTGAGGTGTGGGCCTACGGCCTCCGGAACCCATGGCGGTTCTCCATAGATCCCGTGGACGGTCTCATCTACATCGCCGATGTGGGGCACGCCGACCAGGAGGAGATCAACGTCCTCCCGATCGCCGAGGGCGGATTCAACCTGGGATGGTCGGACGTCGAGGGGACCCGATGCTTCCACGTCCAGGACTGCGACCTGGCCAACTACACGTCCCCGGTCATCACCTACAGCCACGAAGAGGGATGCTCGATCACCGGTGGGTACGTCTATCGAGGAGCGGCGATCCCCGAGCTCACCGGGACATATTTCTACAGCGATTGGTGCTCGGAATGGATCCGATCGTTCAAGTACGTCGGTGGCCAGGTCACCGAGGAGCGCGACTGGACCGAGGACCTGGGCACGCTGGGACAGGTCAACACCTTCGGTGTCGATTCTGCCGGCGAGCTCTACCTGGGCACCCACGAGGGTCTCGTCGCCAGGTTCGTGGCCGACCGCTAGCCCACCCGGGGAAGCTCTATCACCTCGCCAGGGAAGATGAGGTCGGGGTCGCCGGAGGTGAGCGTGGCCCGGTTCGTCTCGATGACGGCTCGCCAATAGGGGTCGATTTCTGCGGGTTCGGCGGGACGGTCGAGTATCCCTTCGAGGTGCGTGGCGCTGATCTTCCACAGATGGTCCCCGGGCTCGACGACGACGGACCGATCGGGAGTCGGGCCATCGCCGAGCGATACCGGAACGTAAGTCGGAGTCCCTGCCGGCTCGGCGACCGCGACGGAGCCGATCATGACCAACACGGTGGCGAGAGTGAGTCGGTTCCCCCATGCCATACCCAGTGATTACGACATCGGGGGAGCGTCGAGAAGAGGGTTACAGTGCCCAACATGAAAGTTCGCATCGGGATCGCCGACACGGGCAAGGTCGTGGAGATCGAAGTCGAGGACGTGGAGGCGTTTCAGTCGGAGGTGGAGCGAGCGGTTGCCGACGGTGGCCTCGCCTGGTTCATCGACACCAAGGGCCGGACCGTGGGGGTTCCCGCCCAGTCCATTTCATTCGTCGAGATCGAAGCCGCCGAGGGCGGCCCTTCCGTCGGTTTCGCTCCAGCCGTCTAGACGGCGCGTCTGCGTCGTTCGGCGAGCCAGCGCTTGCGTAGGCGTCTGCGGTCGTCTTCGGCGTAACCGCCCCAGACGCCGGACTCCTGATTGGTCTCGAGCGCGTACTGGAGGCAACTCTCCTGGACGGGGCAGGTCATGCAGATGGCGATGGCAGCCTCGATCTGGTCGATCGCAGGCCCGGTGGTGCCGACCGGGAAGAACAGGGTCGGCTCCGAATCCCGGCAATCTGCGAGATCCCGCCAATCTGTTGTGATGGTGGTTGTGGTGGTGAGCAAGATGTTCCTCAGTTTGTGATCTTTTTCACAAGCGTTCCGTGAGAAGTGAATCCCTTGGGAACGGTGGTTTTCCGGGGGCGAACGATACTGTCACTTTCTCCGCCTGTAAATGGTTTTCTTCAAAGGAGCCAGATGAGCGACCAACCGGTCGTGATCGGCCACAGAGGCTGGCCGAGCCGATTCCCCGACAACACACTCGCCGGCTTTTTGGCTGCCGCCTCCATTGCGCACGCGGTGGAGACCGATGTCCGGCGCAGCAGTGACGGAAAGCTCGTCCTCTCTCACGATCCAGAATTGGGTGGCATCGGCGTTTCCGATCACGCCTGGTCGGTCCTTGCCGAGCTCGACCTGGGTGACGGCCACCGGCCGGCCCTGCTCGACGAGGCGATCGCAGCCATCCCGGGGACGTCGTTCCAGTTCGAGATCAAGAACATGCCACACGAGCCCGGTTTCGAGCCAGATCACCGTCTCGCCTTGGAGGCGGCAGAACGTGCCCGCCCCGAGGACATCGTGACTTCGTTCAACTGGGAGACCCTCGCCGCCGTCCGTCGGGTATTCCCCGATGTGGCCACCGGGGTCCTCGTCGGTGGGCGTGGCGACATCGACCACGCCATCGACGAATGCTTCGATGTCGGGCACCCGGCACTGGTTCCCTCGGCACTTTTCCCCACGCTTGGGCTGGCCCGTGCTGTCGAGTCGGGCCTGGCCGTCTACCCGTGGGTCGTCGACGATCCGGAGCGCGTGATCGAGTTGGCCGGTCTCGGGGTGTCGGGCATCATTACCGACGATCCGGCCGTCGTCGTCTCGGCCCTCCGGAGAGACCCATGAGCATCAGAGAAGAGCTTGCCAGCGAGCTTCGAGACGCGATGAGGGCCCAGGATGCCCCGCGCCGCGACGTCATTCGCCAGATCGAGACCGAGATCTCCGTGGCGCGGAGCGAGCCAGGGTTCGCCGGGGAGCTGGACGACGATCTCTACCGGCGGGTGATCGGCGCCTACGTGAAGAAGATGGACAAGACACGTCAGGAATATCTGGATATCGGTGAACGGGGGGCGGCGATGGCTGCCAAGTTGGGTTACGAGGTCGAATACCTATCGCGCTGGCTTCCCCAGAAGCTGGACGAGGCACAGACGCGGGACTTGGTCAAGAAGACGATCCAGGGTCTCGGGGTGGCCGGTGACGAGAAGGCAGCGGGGCGGGTGACCGGTCAGCTGATGAAAGAGCATGGCAAGGACCTGGACGGTGGGCTCGTGAACCGTCTGGTCCGCGAGGAGATCTCCGCGGGTTGAGCGTTCCCGACATCGAGCCAATGCTGGCGACGCGGGTGGACAATCCCTTCGACGACCCTGGCTGGTGGTTCGAGTTGAAATGGGACGGCTATCGGGCCGTGTTGGCAGCCGACAACGGGCGGATCCGTGCCCGATCTCGAAGGGGTCTCGATCTGACCGGGCCATTTCCCGAGCTGTCCCTACTCCCGCTACCCAGCGGGGTGGCAGTCGATGGCGAGGTGGTCGCCTTCGACGAGGAAGGAAAGCCCTCCTTCTCCTATCTCCAGCAGCGGACGGGTTTTGGTGGCCGGGGGACCAAGGCGGACGTCGGAGTCAATTTCGTGGTATTCGACCTGCTGTATTCCGATGAGAGCCTCCTCGCCCGCCCATATGAGGAGAGAGTCGGAAGGCTGCTGGATCTAGCCCTGCCTTCGCCGATCGTGGTCCCGACGCCGACCCCGGAGCACGGGCACGCATTGTTCGAGTTCGCCAGGGCCTCGGACCTCGAGGGCATCGTCGGGAAGCGGCTCGGGTCGCCATATCTGCCTGGTCGACGATCGCCCGACTGGCGGAAGGTCTCCGTGCGACGCCGGCTGCGGGCGGTGGTCGGCGGCTATCTCCCCGGGGAAGGAGGTAGGGCGTCCACCTTCGGCTCGATCCTGGTCGGTCTCTATGACGATGGCGGGCTGCGCTGGATTGCCGCCGTGGGCTCGGGTTTCGACGACGCCACCCTCGGCGTTTTCGCCACCCATCTCCGCCAGATCGAGCGGCCGACGTCTCCATTCCACAACGACGTGATCGTCCCCAAGCCAACCAAGCCGGTCTGGGTGGAGCCAGGGATCGTGGTCGACGTGGAATACAAGCAATGGACCCACGACCAACACCTGAGGGCGCCTGTCTACAAGGGCGTGGAGATGGCCGACCCCTCGTCTGTGACATGGGCAGCGGAAGGCCCCGTTTCTCCCCCCGGAGGCGGGGAGGAGGACTCTGACTAGCCCGCCTTGGCGGTCTTCGTCTCTTTGGTCTTGGTGGCCTCGACCGAAGCCTTGAGTGCTTCGAGCAGGTCGACCACCTTGGTCGGCTCCGGGGACACGGTGGCCACGATCTCCTCGCCGGCCACTTTCTTCGCCGCGAGATCCTCTATCGCCTCGCGAGTGCTGTCGACATAATCCTCTGCCTCGAAGGGGCGGGTCAGGTTGTCGATGAGCGACGCAGCCATCTTGACCTCCTCCGGTCGAATCTCGACTTCGGCGTCGAGCTCTTCGAACTCGGCCTCCCGCAGCTCGTCAGGCCAATACATGGTCTCCATGACGATGACGCCGTCCTTGGCTCGGAGGGTGGCGAGCTGTTGTTTCTCCCGGATCGAAACCTTGGCGATGGCGACCCGCCCTTTGTCATCGAGTGCCTGCTCCAGGATCTTGTAGGCCTTGATCCCGGTCTTCTCGGGCGCCAGGTAGTAGGCGGACTTGTAGAACATGGGGTCGATCTCGGACTCGTCGACGAACTGGACCACGTCGACCAGCTTGTTCCCGTCCTGATGTGTCGAGTCGAGCTCGTCGTCGGTGAATACGACGAACCGGTCCTTCTCGAACTCGTAGCCCTTGACGATGTCGTCCCACTCCACTTCCTTGCCGTCGGCTTCGGCGACCCGCTTGTAACGGATCGGGGAGTGGTCGGTCTTGCGCAGTTGCTTGAACTTGGGCGTCTTGTTGTCGGTTGCCGTGTAGAGACCCACAGGGATCGTGACCAGCCCGAAGTTGATGGCGCCCTTCCAAATGGCTCGTGGCATGGTCGAAGATTAGTGGTTATGGACTGTTCGCTTCCGGGTAACAGCCGGGCCTCATACTCAAAACCAAAGGGCCGCTAGGTTCGGGGGTCCCTGTGGTCCAGCGATTTGGAGGAAGCATGAGCCGTTCCACCTGGAGAAGAAGCCGCATCGTCGTAGCGGCAATTGTCATGGCCCTTGTCGGGGCCGTCATGGCGGCGCCGGCTGGTGCCACCGACACACCAGACGAGAAGAAATCGAAGCAAGTCCAACTTCAGATACTCGCCCTCAACGACTTTCACGGGAACATCAACACGTTCTCCAGCTCTTTCGGAGCCACCGGTGGCGCCCAGAACCTGGCGACGAACATCGCCGCCGCCGAAGCCGGGGTCCGTAACTCGATCTTCGTCTCAGCCGGAGACCTGATCGGCGCCTCCCCCCTGATCTCGGCTCTGTTCCACGATGAGCCGACGATCGAGGTGATGAACGAGATCGGCCTCGACATAAACGGGGTCGGCAACCACGAGTTCGACGAGGGAGCTGCCGAGCTCGTGCGAATGCAGAAGGGCGGAAGCCACCCAGTAGACGGGGATCTCGACGGCGATGGGTTCGAGGGCGCCGACTTCAAGTTCCTATCCGCCAATGTGACCGTGGACAGCACCGGAAAGACTCTCTTTCCTGCGTACACCGTCAAGAAATACCAGGGTGTGAAGGTCGCCTTCATCGGGCTCACCCTGGAAGGGACACCTTCCATCGTCACCCCTGCCGGGGTGGCCGGGCTGACGTTCCACGACGAAGCGAGAACGGTCAACCGGATCGTCCGTGAGCTGAGGCGGAAAACCAACATCGAGTCGTTCGTCATCCTTCTACATGAGGGCGGCATGTCTCCGGGAGGGCAGAACGATTGCGTGGGCGGGCTCACCGGCCCCCTCGCCACGATCGTGCCGCAGTTCCACGATGCGATCGATCTTGTGATCGCCGGGCACACCAACGACGAGTTCGTCTGCGAGATCGATGGCAAGGTCGTCACCATGGCCGACAATGCCGGGCGGCTCTTCACCGACATCGACGTCACGTTGGACAAGAAGAGCAAGGACATGACCGTGGTCTCCGTGAACAACCTGCCCAACCTGCAGAGCGCAACCGACGATCCCGACGTGCAGGCCATCATCGACAAGTACAACACCCTGTCGGCGCCCCTGGCCAACAGTGTGATCGGTTCGGTGTCTACAGACATCACCCGTGTCGACGATGCCGAAGGAGAGTCACCGTTGGGCCAGGTCATCGCCGACGCCCAACTGGCGGCGACGGCCCCGGCCGGATTCGGGGAGGCGGTGGTCGCATTCATGAACAAAGGCGGCGTCCGAGACGAGATCGACTTCGCTCCATCTGGTGCCGAGGCGGCCGGAGAGGTCACCTACGGCGAGGCATTCGCAGTGCAGCCGTTCGGCAACAGCCTGGTGACCATGACCCTCACCGGGGCACAGATCGACATCTTGTTGGAACAGCAGTTCCAGGGAGCGGTCAGCAAGCTCGACGTCTCTGAAGGGTTCAGCTACAGCCTGAGCGCCTCGGGGGCGCCCGGGAGCAAGGTGTCGGCCATCGCCATCAACGGCGTGGCAATCGATCCGGCGGCGAGCTATCGGGTAACGGTGAACAGCTTCCTGGCTGACGGCGGCGATAACTACCCCGTCCTCGTCCAGGGCACCGATCGTCTCGGTGGCGCCGTCGATCTCGATGCTTTGGTGGCCTACTTCGCGGCCAACCCAACCGTCACCCCTGGTCCTCAGGACCGGGTCACACCGCTCCCGTAGGTAGTAACGAGGGTGGGCGCCCGGTCTCGGCCGGGCGCCCACCTGCTTCAAGGGCGCTCCCGGCAGGATTCGAACCTGCGCACCCGGCTCCGGAGGAAGGCTCTACAACTCAAACCCCGCATCTCCAGAAACCCCTGGTCAGAGGCCTACCGACCCTCTAGAGGCTTGCTTTTGGCCGGGTGCGTAGTCAACCGTTGGTAAAGCTCCAACTCTTCAGAAGATTCTCGTGGTCCCGCCACCAAGCCAACGACTGTTGACACTGTTGAATTTCGGTCTAAAGCTCGGCTGGCTTTTGACGATCCTGTGATTCGAGTCCCGGAAGATCTGCGCTGATATCTCACCGGACAGGAACGGCGCGCTTGGTGCCTCATTCCGCCGCGATCAACGAC
>JALDXP010000064.1:0-11355 GCA_032154885.1 Actinomycetota bacterium | reverse complement strand
TGCCTCGCTGCAACGGCTGTCAACGCGGCAACCCCGACCCCGATCAGTATCCACAGCAGGTCCTGTCGTCGGAGTCCATCCCCCCTGAACAGGGTGATCGCGGCTACCACCAACCCGAGCCCCAGGGCCGACAACAGGGCGATGGCTGGGTCCAGGGTCCCGACGAAGACGAGGGAAACGAGGGCCAGGATCGAATAGAGGGCAGCCCCGATCGGTACCGAGAGCCAGCACCTCGCCGCCGCAGTCACGTCTCTCCGGACGACTGTGAGCAAGGCGCTCCCGGAGATCGTCAACGCGACAGCGATGCCGACTTCGGTGATCACGAAGACACCGGGGCGGGTGCGACGGAGTCCGGGATTACCACGAACCCACCGCCGGGACGCTCGGCGAGCCACCAGAGGTCGTCGTCTCCAGCGACGATCGAGATGGTGACATCGCCCGATTCAGTCTCGAGCAACCAGCTCTCGGTGGTCTCGGGGATATTGGTTCCTCCGGTCCTCGGGTCGTAGGCGACCTCGACTACCTCAAACCCGGCGAAGCCATCAGCGAGCTCCGCATTCACGAAGGAGCCTTCGGGGACGACGAGGACCCCACCGTCGGTGGCATCGTCGAGCTCCAGGTAGAAGCCGAATCGACGATCTACGGCCCGTTGCTCGGTGTGCACCAGCTCTGTCAGCGATCCGTCTCGATGGGTCCGGATCGGGGCGCCCGACCCGGGCAGGAACGGGGTCAGCGCAAAATTGACGACGGCGGTGGCGACGAACGCTGCCGGAAGGAACCGGGTGTATACCCGCCCCAGACGCACACGCAACCTCTGGGGTGGATCCGGCTGCGGCACGCGGGGACGATACCGCTCCTTGGGACTTTGGCTGGTACCAGTTCGACATCCGCGTGGCTTCCGATTCGGCCTCTTATCGTGGGCCAGTGACAGTCACACCGGAGAACGGGCCGGCACAGCCGCGAAGCCGATCGAAGCTTTACGCGGTGGGCCGCTGGCTGGTTGTGCTCATCTTCTTCGTCTTCATCGGTCGCAGTCTCGTGGTCAATTGGGACGAAGTCTCCAGGGCAGACCTCCATTTCGACTTCTGGTTGCTGCTCGCATCATTCGCCCTGCTCGGCCTATGGATGGTGGGCCAGGCCCTCATCTGGCACCTGCTGACGGTGAGCAGCGGAGCCCATATCCCGCTGCCCCGTGCCATGGCCGCCTGGTTCTACTCCCAACTGGGCAAATACGTGCCCGGCAAGGTCTTCCTATATCTGGGGAGGGTCCACCTCTACACCAGGGAGGGCAAGGGCGCTGGCCCGATCACGGTGGCGTTTGGAGTGGAATTCGTCGGGAACCTGGCCGCCGCCGTGCTGATGGTTCTCCTTGCCGCCCTCACCGCCGATGTGCCCGGCCTCGACGACTACCGGTGGCTGCTGGTGATTTCTCTCGTCGTGTTTCTGGTGGCCCTCCATCCCCGTTTCATCGGATGGGCCATCAAGCTCGCCGCTCGCGCCACTCGGCGGCGTCCGTTCGAGGTCAGCCTGACCTATTTCCAACTCCTCCGCTACGTCGGTCTCTACTTCGTGAACTGGATCCTCTTTGGCATCGCCCTCTATGTGCTCATCAGATCGTTCTACGCGCTCGACGCCGGCTCGATCCTCTACTTGGCTGGGGCATTCTCCTTCTCGAGCATCGTGGGAATCCTTGCCCTGTTCGCCCCGTCCGGTCTCGGTGTCCGGGAGGGAATCCTCGCGGTATTCCTCAACCGGATCATGCCCACCTCGATCGCTCTGGTCGTGTCGGTCGTTTCCCGGCTCTGGCTGACGGTGGCCGAGCTCGCCGCAGTCGGTGTCGTGTATCTCTTGATGAAATGGGGGCGTCTCGACGTGACCCTCGGATCAGAGTCGGGGCAGGTCCCTGCTACCGAGGGCGGTCTCGAAGACCTGGAGTAACGCGGCCGCAAGGGGGATCTCGTGGAAGCGGCTCCGGTAGGCCTCATACCCGGCATCCGCAATCCGCCGTCGTCGATCGGCGTCCATGGCCAACGCTCGAATGGCGTCGGCCAACGCCTCCGGGTCGCCGGGCGGCACCGTGACGACCTCGCCCTCCAAGAACATCGAGTCGACTGCCGGGCCTTCTCTGGTGATCACGGGACGGCGCGTCGCCATGGCCTCGTAGGCCTTGTGGGGTATGACTCGACCCGCCTTCTCCGAGTCGCCGAACACCCCGAGGCAGATCCCGGCGCGAGCCAAGTGATCGGGCAGCTCCTCGATTGGGATCATGCCGAGCCTTTCAACCCCGACACCGGTTCGAGCGATGGCCTCCTCGACGACGTGCCGGTCGGGGCCGTCACCGATCATCACGGTACGGATCCCCTCGTTCTCGACGATCGCGGCGGCCTCCACGATCGTCCGGACCCCGTGCAGGGGGATCAGCTTCCCGTAGTACAACACGAGATCGGCCTCCGGCGTCTCGTCGGAGCGAGGCACGAACAACTCATCGTCCGCCCCGACCGGGATCACGGCACCATCGCTCCTCAGGGAGCCGGCGAGCTGCCGGTAGAACGCCAGTTGAGGCTCGGTGTCGCCGATCACGAAATCGGAGAGGCGAAGCGACCATCGATCGGCGGCGGCTGCAAGCCGAGCCAACGTGGACGTGTCGCCGTGGAGCCCTCGATCCGAGATCATGGTGTCGAAGAGCGATAGGAACGGGTCGAACACCAGCGGCTTGCTCTTCAGCGACGCTACGAGGCGAACAATCGGCACGTCGAGCCATCCCGGGTAGGAGACGAGGTACAGGTCGGGCGCCGGCGCCAGGAGCAGCCGTATCAGCAATTTGGGGTAACCGATGAGGGCCCTCAATGCCACCAGGATGCTCGGCCGTGAGGCCAGAGCGATCCTGTCCGACGCCCACACGTTCTCCCGGATGACACGCCATCGGATCCCCGAGAGGTCCATCAGACGTGCCAGTTTTTGATTGCGGGAGAAGTCAGGGTCGAATGTGCCGGTCCAGAGGACTCTCATTCACCCTCGGTTTGGTCGCCCGCTAGACGTCCAACCGCCACATATCCGATGCCCATCTCGGTGTCGTGGAAGGGCTTCTGGGCGAATGCCGCCGGGCGAAGAGCCAGTTCGACGGTTCGCCCCAACGCGGCCGGCGGCTGGAAGAACCGCCCGCTGCCGGCGGTGCCTACATCCTTGTCGAGCCTGCGTCGGGCCAACACGTTTCGCCCGGCCTCGAGCAGGTATCCGAGCGGCATGCCCCATGATTCGATCGAGAGTGGCTCGAGCCCTGCCGATCGAAGAAGTGTGGTCATGCTGTCTCTTTCGTAACGGCGACAGTGGCCGGCCATCTCATCGCAAGGCCCGAAGCGATCGGGATGAGCCGGCACGCTTATCACGACATGGCCGCCGGGGTTGAGCCACCTGACCCAGCTTCTGAGGGTGGCCTGGTCATCCTCGATGTGCTCGAGCACCTCGAAGGCAACCAGCAGGTCGAAGCTGCGATCCGGCTCGTCTGGGACCGGCTCGTTGCGAACGTCTCCCTTTCCGAGGCGTGCCAGACGCGCAGCAGCTTCGGCGAATGAGGTCGGATCGGGCTCGTAGCCCCTGTAATCGAAACGACTGGCGAATCTCCAGGCCATCGCCCCCATGCCACATCCCGCCTCGAGGACCGACGAGGGCGCGATGCGGGTCAGCCAATTCTCGATCAGCGGAAGACGCAACGAGGCGCTGGGGCTCAGAGCCGGCGGGCGAGTCTGTCCTTGGTCGATCACTCGATGGTCGCCGGCATCACGTCGTGTGGCCGCTTGTTCAGCTGGACCAGCATGTCGGCGACCATCCCGATGAGGGCGAGAGCGAAGGCGACACCAAGGATGACGATTGTGTTCGTGGCGACCCTGAAGTCCTTGTCGACGAGGTCGTACACGAGTTTTCCCACGCCGACGATCGTCAGGAGGGCGGCTGGAGGGCCGAAGATCCGCATCGGTTCCCACATAAGTGTGAGCCTCAACACTTGGAGGAGATAACGCTTCGTGTCTTTCCACCAGTGGAACTTCGATTCACCGGCCCGTGGGGCGTACTCGATCGGGATGTACTTGATGGAATAGCCGTTGGAGAGAAATGCCATGGTGATGGTGGTCACGCACGAGAACCCGCGGGGGAGCAGATGCAGGAACTGAAGGGCAACGTCCCGGCGAAATGCCCGGAACCCGGAGTTGAGGTCCGGAATGCGGACTCCGGACAGATATGACGCCAGTTTTCGAATCAGCCATTTGGCCGGTCCGCGGAGCAGACGCACCGTGCCCTCCTCGCTGGTGCGAGCACCTACTACCTGGTCGTATCCACCGAGCTGGTCGAGCAGGTCGGGGATGCTGTCGTTGGGGTAGGTCATGTCGACGTCGGTCCAGACGATGGTCGAGCCGTGTGCCGCCTGTGTCCCGTACTTACGGGCCGACCCGCTGCCTCGATTCGTGCCGAACCTGAGCAGCCGGATTCCCTCGATGTCCTTGAGACGTTGCCCCGATCCGTCGGTGGACCCGTCATCGACGACCACGATCTCGTAGCTGTAATCCGATTCGTCCATCGTCTTGCGAATCCGGTCGATCTCCTCTTCGAGGTGGCCGAGCTCGTTGAAGACGGGAAGGACGATCGAGACGTCGAGATCGGCTGCCGGCTGCAAATGCTGGGTCACGCCGATCGATTATGCCAGTGCGGTGGGACTGGAGCCTATCTTGAATCAAACCATGGTCATTGCCGGGCCGACGTCTTCAGGACTCGGTGAGCTGTCAGGCAAAGGGACACACGAGATCCGGATCGAGCACTGGGTCGCACTCATCTTGGTGATCATTGTCGGCGCATGGGCCCGATGGCGTTTCATCGACTTGCCGATGCGATACGACGAGTCGTTCACGGTCTGGCGCTACGCCTCCCGTGACCTGAGAACGGTCCTGAGCGATTACTCGTTGCCCAACAATCACGTCTTGCACTCCCTGGGTGTCCATATCGCGGCGCGGATAGGTGGTCTTGAGCCCGAAGTCGTCCGACTGCCTGCGTACCTGGCCGGGGTCGTCCTGATCCCGATCTCATTTTGGGCGGTCGTGCGAATCGCAGGTGCGAATGCGGCCGTGCTGACAGCAGGTCTGGTTGCAGGCTGGCCCGTCCTCATCGAATACTCCGTGAATGCCCGCGGCTACAGCATGGCCGCACTGCTCGGCATGGTTTGCGTGGCAGTTGGGTGGCGAATCCGGACCGGTTTGGGCACTGCCTCGACGGTGTTGCTCCTGGGGGGTCTCGGGGCGATTGGACTGTGGGTGGTCCCGACGTTCTTGTTCGTGTGGGCCGGCGTTCTTTTCTGGATTCTTCTGCCGGGTGACCATGGTCCAATCCCGGTGCGCGCCCGGCAAGCGGGTTTGAGCGGTCTCGTCTCAGGGGTGGGGGCGCTTCTCCTCTACTCACCGATCCTGGCCACCGACGGGGCGGCAGCACTTCTGGCCAACAGGTTCGTCGCAGGGCAGACCGGTGGGTACTTCTCGTCGCGCGGACAGTTTCTTGCGGAGGTCGCCGACCGTTGGTTTCACGCCGTTCCGCGGGCCGCGGTGGCCGTGGTCGCCCTGGGGTTCGTCTTTGCCGCTGTCGGCGGCGCAGGCCGCGGGCCCAAAATGCTCGCCTGGGCGATTACAGGCGGCAGCCTCCTCTTCCTTTTAGCAGTCCAAGCCACACCACCTCCCCGCACGTGGGTCCCCCTCGTCCCTCCAGTCCTTTCCGTTTCCGCCCTTGGACTGGCCTGGATGGTGGAGACAGCCACCCCCAAGCCACGTCTCTCCAGCATGATCGCCGCGGCCATCGGGCTGCTCCTTGCGGTGATGGTCGGGCTCACCTTGTCCGACGATGGAACCGGGTTGTCGGCGGAAGAGTCGGGCCCGGCCGACGCTCCAGCAATCGTGACGAGGCTCGGCGAACTGCTCGAGCCCGGCGACGAGGTCGTGTTGGCCCAGCGGCTATCCGCACCGATCCGCTACCACGCCTTGGCGGCAGGTCGAGAACTCCCGTCGTTTGAGCCGAGCCCGGTACGTCAGGGAAATGTGTACCTCGTGACCGGGCCCAACCCGAGGATCGAGAGGTTGCTCACCAACCTCGGTCTGGCCGATTTGGGTGAGGCTGAGCTGGTCTCGTCGTTCCCGTCGGGGGAGATCTGGGTGATCACGCCAGGCCAGTGACCATTTCGCCGCGCCATATGATCCCCGCCCGTGCCCGACGACCTGACCACGCTTGTCCGACCCGAGTTCCTTCTGGTGGCGTGGGCGGCCGGACTGGCCCTGGTCTCGGGATCGGTGGCGCTGGCGCGCGTCGTTGGGCCTGGTTTCACCTGGCTGGTTGCATCCATCGCAGCCGCGATCGGTGTCGTCGGTCTCTTTACTGAGGACTCGTGGTGGGCCCGATTCGGTCTGATTCTGTTGGCGCTGGCGCTGGTCTGGGCCCGCAATCGCCAGATCTCCGGGATCCTCCAGGTCTTTGCCGGAGTGGCATTGCTCATCCAGGCGTCGTTCGGTGGATGGGCTCCTGCGATCTCGGCCGCCCTTGCCCTCGGCGGCGTGACAGGGGAGATGGCCCTCGGGCATTGGTATCTGGTGGATCCGAGGTTGCCGAGATGGATGTTGAGGACTCTCGCCATCGTGGGCATCGTTGGTCTCGTCGCCGACTCGACCGTGCTTCTCATCGCCGGGCTTCCGCCCGGAGGAGGCACCATCGCGTTCTGGGTGCTCATGGCTACTTCGGTGGTGCTCATGGCCGCCGTCATCGGCTCGCTGCGATACCCTGCCTATGCGGGGGTTATGGCCGCTACCGGTTTGTCATATCTGGCGGTGCTAACCACGCTTGGGGGGATGTTCCTCGGCCGAGCGCTCGTTGCCGGCCTGGGCCCGTTTGCCAGCTGAACAGGAGACATCGTGGAGATAAGGAACGCACCTGCAGAGCTCGACCTGGCCGACGCGACCTTGATCGTCGGGATGTTGGCCGAGAACGAGCCCGCCCCCGGCGCCGAGGATGCGTACGCGGCCGCGGACCCGGCCCTGCTCGAGCTGGCCAAGTTCGAAGGGAAGACCGGCCAGGTGCTCACCCTGCCCCATTCCGAGGCAAAGGCGGTCGTCTTCGTCGGTTTGGGCGAGGAGGCGAGTTTCGAGACGATCAGGAGCGGCATCGGGAACGCGGCGCGTGTGGTGAAGACCGGCCGCGCCGTCACCAACCTCAACCAGATCCCTGTCGAGGGCGCGACCCGGGCCGTCGTCGAAGGGGCGGCTCTTGGCGGCTATCAGTTCCGTGCCTACAAGACCGAGGGGGAGGGCCTTTCCTTGGAGACGCTAGAGCTGGTCGAGGGCGACGAGCGAGCTCTAGCCGAGACCGTGGTGACCACTGAGGCAACCAACCTGGCCCGGGACTGGGTGAACACGCCTGCCCTGGACAAGGCACCCGAGGCTCTTGCCGAAAGCATCAGAGCTGCCGCCGAGAGCGCGGGCCTGTCGGTCGAGGTGTGGGACGAGGATCGGATCATCGATGAGAAGTTGGGAGCTCTGCTCGGAGTCGCCGCCGGCTCCGATCGGCCCCCCCGACTCGTAGTGGTCGAACACCAGCCGGAAGGTGCGGGCGCTCATCTGGGCCTGGTGGGGAAGGGCATCACCTTCGACTCCGGCGGTCTTTCCATCAAGACCGCCCAATACATGGAGGAGATGAAGGACGACATGTCCGGGGCCGCCGTTGTCATCGCGGCAACGATTGCGATCGCTCGTCTGGGGCTGCCGGTTCGTGTGACCACCGTGGTCCCGCTGACCGACAACGCCGTGAACGGGAAGGCGACGAGGCCTGGCGACGTCCTCAGGCCGGTGTCGGGACCCACGATCGAGGTGCTCAACACCGACGCCGAGGGTCGATTGATCCTCGCCGATGGCCTCGGAGTGGTTCGCCGATACGAGCCCGATCTGATCATCGACGTGGCGACCCTGACTGGCGCCGCCCACGTGGCGCTCGGCGACAAGATCGCTGCTGTGTTCGGCTCGGCCTCCGATGTGGCCGCGCAGGTCTTGGACGCCGCCTCCCGGGCGGGGGAGCATTTCTGGGAGATGCCCCTGTTCGAGGATTACAAGAAGTCGATGGAATCTGATATCGCCGATCTCAAGAACATCTCGGGCGGACGGTATGGCGGGGCGATCACCGCCGCGTTGTTCCTTTCGAGTTACGTCGATGGTGAGAGGTGGGCTCACCTCGACATCGCCGGGCCCGCCAGATCGAGGGAAACAGCCGGCGAGCACGTCAAAGGCGCCTCTGGCGTGGGGGTGCGGACTCTGGTCGAGCTGGCCCGGGCAATGGCCGCGCCCGACTGAATCGACCGTCGCTTTCTAGCATCTGTCCTGTGCGTAGACGTTTCCTGATCCGATCCAGTCTGAGCGACCTCCTGTCACTTGGCGCCGCCATGGTTGCGGCGTCCCTCTATGTCTTCGGGACGGTCCTCCCATGGAACTCGATTCAAGGAGGCACGAGAACGATCCCGATGGTGGTCTACCTCACGCTGTCGATGATCCTGTTCTCGTTGCTCACCGCACAGATGTCCGGGCCGGGCGTCCCACGTCCCAGCTACGGCCGGATGTTCGCCATCTTCCTCGGCACCGGCGGGCTGACTGCTTTGCTGCTCCTCTTCAGCCGCGACTACTTCTCGAGGCTGTTCTTGATCGCCACCGCTGTGTCCTGGCTGGTGCTGGCCACTGGCCACCGCATGGTGAGACGTCGAAGGCCCTGGACCGAGCGAATCGCGCTCATCACCGGTGAGAAGCAGCTCGCCGAGGACCTGATCGACTCCCCTCATGCGGAGATCGTCTGGGTGCTCGACCCCAAGTCGGAGAGCGTTCCCGACTTGCCGGAAAGAGACGTCACGATGGCGGTCGACCTGAAAGTCGTCCTCTCCGAGCGCGTCGCCCAGTTTCTGTCGTCATCGGATGTAGCGGGCTACACGATCCGCCCGTTCACGTCGACCTACGAGGAGCACACCGGCCGCGTTCCACTGGTGCACTTGGCCGAAGGGTGGGAGATCTCCGCACCCTTGCTGGAAGTGGCACCCTGGCTCCCCGGCAAGAGAGCGGTTGAGACGTTCGCCACCGTGATCACGGCCCCGATCTGGGCCACTCTCAGCCTCATCGTGGCGACCTATCTGCGCCTGTCATCTCCGGGACCCGTGTTGTTCCGGCAGGAGAGGGTGGGGTTGGGAGGAGCCCCCTTCATCATGTACAAGTTCAGGACCATGGGCCATGACGCTGAGAAGGACGGGCCCAGCTTCGCCAGCGAGCGCGACCACCGCATCATCCGGGGTGGCAGATTCCTGAGGAAGTCGCGACTCGACGAGATCCCACAGCTCCTGAACGTGCTCCGGGGCGAGATGAGCCTGGTCGGCCCGCGTGCCGAGCAGGTCCCGTTCGCCGACGTCTTTCGCGGTCAGATTCCCTTTTACGCCCATCGTCATCTGGTTCGCCCCGGAATCACGGGTTGGGCTCAGGTCAATTACGGCTATGCCGATGATCAAGCTGACACTGTCGAGAAGCTGACCTATGACCTCTATTACATCAAGCACATGTCTCCGGTGATGGATCTCCGCGTGCTCTGGAAGAGCGTCTGGACGGTCCTCACCGGGTTCGGCGCCCGTTGAGCGCCCCTGTGATCGAGGCCAATCCGAGAGGTTTCCGAGCTCCGGGCACCACCTTCATGGTGGCCGGAGGCTTGATCGGAGCCATTGGCGCCTACATCTTCCAGGCTTACGGAGGCCGTCAGCTGGGCACCGAAGCCTTCGCTCCCGTCGCTCAGTTGTGGACGGTGTTCTTCATCATCGCCACGGTGCTGCTGGTGCCCGTCGAGCAATACATCACCCGCGAGGTGGCCGGGGGCCGAAAAGTGATACCTGGAGACCTCGTGCCGGCGATGACTGTCGCTGGACTAGGGGCGGTCGTCGGCGGCGGGTTCGTGTTCTTCACCCTGGACCAGCTATTTGCGGGGAGATCGCAATACGTGATTCAGATCGTGCTGCTCATGATCGCATACGGACTGCTCGTCGTGGGCAAGGGCGTCTACGCCGGCCGCCGGCAGTTCGCCAAGGTGGGATGGGTCCTGATCGTCGAGAGCGTGGTGCGACTTGCGGCTGGCATCGTCGCTATCCAACTCGCTGCCTCGGCGGAATCTTTGGGCTGGGCGATGGTGCTCGGTGGATTCTCGATCCTCGGGATGGGGTGGTGGCGCTACGACGAGGGACACATTCGCCCCCCGGCCGCGCCGCCTACTCGCTTCCTTGGCGGCTATGTCGGCGGCACCGCTGCATCACAAGTCCTGTTGGGAGCGGCCCCCGTCGCCGTAGCCCTGCTCGGGGGTGATCAGGCGATCCAATCCGTCGTCTTCGCCACCTTCACTCTTTTCCGAGCCCCTTTGACCCTGATCTTCTCACTCCAGGGTCGGGTACTTCCCTATCTGGTGGGAATGGCGGATTCCGGAGACCGCAAGGGTCTCGCTCAGATTGCCCGACTCGTCGTGATCGGTGGGGTGGTGCTCGCCGGCCTGGGCGCCCTCGTTGGCTGGTTTGTCGGCCCGGAGGTCGTCAGCCTTCTCTTCATACCGGAGTTCGCGCCGACTTCGACGGTGGCCGCCCTGACCGCCGCCGGTGTGACGGCGGCGGCCACGGCCCAAATCGCGGGTCAGGTCCTGGTGGCCGAGGGGCGAACGTCGCGCCTCTCCGTCGCCTGGATCGCCGGCCTCGTGGCCGCAGGCCTGGCGCTGGTGCTCCTGGGGGGTGCCCCCGACGTTCGGGTTGCTCTCGCTTTCCTCATCGGTGAGACGGTTGCCTTGGTGGCGATGGCCTTCCTCGCAACCGGTGGCCCGGTTCTCAAGTCGTAATCCATCTCGAGTGCTCGGCCCCGAGGCTTGGCGGGAATCTCCACCGCATCTCCACGGGAACGACGGGGATCTGATCGAACACCACCAGGCCCGATGTCTCGGCCTTGACCAGACCGACCCGAAGCAAGATCGGGAGGGTTCTGGGCAGCCGCACCCCCTCCCCCTTCTCGGCCGCCCGAACCAGGCGGAGCAGCTCGGCAACGGCGCTCGAGCCGATTGCGGCCACCCAGAACCGCCTCACATAGGGGTCCGAAGGCTCGAACCCACCGAGACGAGGCTCCAGCCGGACCGGGACCACCGGCCGGACCCTCGCCGTCGGCCGGACCGAAGCGCCCGGAGGCCCCACGGTGCGCAGATGCGGAGGACGAGCAGTCTGGCCACCCCCGGACACTTCGGTTCTCATCCGTTGAGATCTACCAGCGAATATAAAACAACGTCAAGAGTCACAAA
>JALDXP010000063.1:0-11480 GCA_032154885.1 Actinomycetota bacterium | reverse complement strand
AGGGGACGACGAGGGGGAGCGCAGCCAGCGTCATCCATCCCTTGCGAAATGGAAGCGCCACCCTGGTAGTCGTCCACGCCGTGGCCAGACCTATGGCGACTGCCGTGATGGTGACCGCCACCGTGAGCACGGCGGTGTTCAGCATCAGCTCGATGAGACGTCCGGGCGGGACGGCCAGCGTCGTCCCGGTCCCGATGACCTGGAACAGCAAGCTGACCGGAGGGATGAGCGCGGGAAGTAGCGCCACTCCGGCGGCGACCCACCAGCCCCAGCCGCCGCGACGTCGAATCTGCCCGACCTCGGGCCGTTCAACCGTCAGCGGCCCGGCAGTCAACTCACACCAGGCCGGCCTCGGCCACCAAACGCGTGGCCTGGTCGAGCACACCAGCGAGGTCGCTCAGATCGATGTCGGGGGCGTTTATCTCGGACAGGGGTGGCACCCCTTCGGGCTGAGGCACTCCATCGATCAGAGGGAACTCGAAGGTCTCCGTGGCGAAGAAGGTCTGTGCTTCATCGGCGAGTAGGAAATCGACGAACTCCTGCGCTGCCTCCGGACTGTCGGTGTTGGCCATGACTCCCACACCGGCGGGCATCACCAGCGATCCGACATCGCCGGCCGGGATGAAGTAGTTCTCCGTGTTGTTGCCCCGACCCTCGGCCCGCAGGCGAAGCAGGTAGTAGTGGTTGACCAGCCCACCGCCCAGCTCACCGGTGTCGGTGGCTTCGACGATCGGCGCGTTTCCATCGAACTCAACGGGGTCGTTTGCGGCCAGGGCCTCCAGCCACTGACGCGTTCCGTCCTCGCCGCGTTCGAGGATCATGGCCGACACGAACGCCAGAAAGGAGGCGTTGGTGGGCGCCACCCCCATCTGACCGGCCCAGGCCGGGTCAGTGGCGTCATCGATCGTCTCGGGGAGCGGTAGGTCGGTTTCGGTGTTGTGGACGACCACCCTCACCCGGCCCGAGGTCCCGACCCACCGGCCGTCACGATCGTGAAACCGCGTCTCGACCAGGTCCAGTGTCGTTTCGGGAAGCGTGGCCATCAGCCCGGCGGCGGCGCCCAACGACGCGGGGTCTTGGGCAAAGAACAAATCGGCCGCCGTCTCTTCTCCCTCGGCCAGGAGAGTGGCGGCAAGCTCGCTCGAATCGGCATAGCGGATCTCCACATCGATCCCCGACTCGGCCTCGAACCGCTCGAACAGTGGCCCAACGAGCTCCTCGGCCCTCCCCGAGTACACAACCAGAGAGCCGGCACCTCGGTCGGCTCCTCCGCACGCGACGGACACGATCGTCACGAGCAAGGCCAAAGTCGCCAGTTTTCTCAACATCCGCCCTTGGATCGTTAGCTACCTAACAAAGCCAAATTTATTAACACTATGGCCGTAGTGCAAAAGGTCTCAGGGCGGTGGCGGTCAGTTGGCGCCCCTACCGAACCACTGCTACCGCCCGTTTCTAGGATCGAAGGCGGTGGCTCTCGAGGTGCCGGCCGCGCGGAGGCGCCGTCGGCCTGCTGCTTCGGTCCCGACCCTCGACCCAGACGGACAGCGCTTCGAGCGGCGAGAGACCTTGGTCGTGCTCCCACATCACCCGTTCGCTGGGTGATCGGGGGCCAGACTTGGTACGGGCAGTGAACAGGATCGGCTCGTGACGACCCATGACGGACTCCGCGAGTCTTGCCTTGCGGGGCTCGCCGGCCTCGACCTCGATGGTCAGGCCGCCGCCAGGATGGGCGAGAAGGTCCTCTCGACGGGGTGGATGCGCGGTGGCGGACATGGCGCTGCCAATCCATCCGGTCAGGGCGCCGACGAGGAATCCGAGGCCGGCGTACACCAACCAGTGTCGCCCATCGAGAAAGATCACGGAAGCGAGCGCGGTGATCGAGCCGAGAGCGAGAGCCCCGGTGGCCGCGGTGATCATCGGGTGCTCGAAGAACCTGGCCCCGGGATCGGGGAGCGAGGAAAGTGTCCAAGAACCGAGGGGTTCGATCACAGTCGGGCGCAGCCCGGCTCTTTCGAGGTCGTCCACAACGGCCCCGGCAACCGATGGGTCGGGGTAAGCGGCGCTGAACGTGCTGGTCTGCTCGTCTTCCGGTTCTGCGGCCTTGAGGCTCGGGAAGGACAGGTTGAAGGACATGTTGGATCCTGGCTTAGAGGTTGTGATTACCCCTGATCCGGACCGTCGAAACCCCGACGGGCGGCCGCATGTCCCCGAACCCGGCTCAGACCACGATGGGGCCAAGCCCGACCCGGATGTTCATCTGACGGGGGGAACGCGCCGCGCAGCGTGACTGTCCCCTGGTCGATGTCGATGTTCACGGTAGCCATCGGTAGCTCCCACTCACTGGATTTGGAGCTGTAGCGAGCACCGATGTCCCGCCCGGGCGCGACCGCGTCGATCGAGTTGGCCACATGTTGGGCGAGGCGATTGCGTCGTCTCTTGCCCTGCGCTGGGTCGAAGAGATACGCAAATGCGGCTCCCATCGCCGCTCCACCGACGAGAATCAGTCGCTTCACGATTGGTCGATGGCGGGAGCTCGGACGCGGCTTGCCTGGCATACCGCGTGGTCACATCCGCAAAAGACGTCGGACATGGTTCCCACCTCGCAGCTCTCGCTGCAAAACCCGCCGTCTTCCATCACCAGGCAGGTGCACGAGTCGTGTGCGCATTCCATCGAATCCCTCCGGGTTGTCTGGTGACGAGACCTTTCCCCTCCGCGCCGCCCTCAAAACCGAAACTGCGGTTCAGGGCTTCCAGACCGAGCTGGCATCCAGGTCAGGGAACCCGGCCGGCTCGATCGTGGCCAGTGGAGTCATCGTCACGAAGTTCTTGGCGCACAAAGCGGTGTCTGTGGCCGGGTCGGTGCCGGCCGACGATGACCCCACCACGAATTGCAACTTCCGGTACTCGACGTCGGCATTGGCCACACGGAAATAGCCGAACTCGTCGAGGTCTGCCCAATGTATCCCGTTGACTTCCGAGAGTGGAACGCCCGGCACGTTCACGTTGAGCACATAAGGGCTCCCAGTCCGGCCGAGGAGCCAGCGGGCCGCCGAGACTCCGACGTCTACCGCCGTTTCCCATTGCCATGGATCGGACTGAGCCAGGCTGATTGCGATGCCGCGACTGCGGAACGTCCGGGCGGTGAGGGCCGCCCCCACTGTGCCCGAATGGATGATCGAATGGCCGGTGTTCATCCCGGCATTGATTCCGGACACCACCAGGTCCGGGAATCGGCCAAATGCACCGAGCGCCGCCGCCATCACGGCCAGACCGGGTGGCCCGGCGATTGTGTACGCCGTGATCCCTCCCATGTCCACCGTGGTCAGGTCGACGCCTTTCACCGGGTCGAATCCGCCGATACCCGTGCCACTGCCGGACATGTCGCTCGCCGGGGCGGCCACAACGACATCGAACTCGTCGGCCAGCCCAGCGGCGAGCATTCGGAGACCAGGGGAATCGATCCCGTCGTCGTTGGTGACGATGACTCGGGGGAGATCGCTCATTGGGCGAGGGGGGTCAGTGCTTCGATCGCGACTCGCTCGGCCAGACGGGGAATGAGGTCGTCGGACGCGCTGCCCAGCCCGTGGCGGGTCACGTTGGCCGCGCCAGCGCCCGAGCCGAGACGGAGCAATTCCTCGGCCCCGAGGCCCCGTCGTAGCCCGGCAGCCAGACCGGCGGTCATCGAGTCACCGGCGCCGCGATAGTCAGCCGGCTCCAGGTCAGGACCGGTGACCCGGTAGGTGACACCCTCGATCAGGGCCAGAGCCGGTCGCGGGCCCCGAGAGATCACCACGCGCCTGGCTCCCGATTCTCGAAGACGATGGAGCTGCTCCAGCGCCATGTCCTCATCCTCCCCGCCGAGTCTCCCGTCCTCGATCAGATCTTCGTCGCTTATCTTGAGCAGATCGAGGTGACCACCTTCCAGGAACGCCTCCAGCTCCTTGCCATGGAGGTCTCCGACCACCAGCACATCAGCGGACGCGAGGTCGTGTCCGAGGCGCCGGTAGGTGTCGACGGGGACGATTTCCGATCGCTGACCGGTGATAACGACGACTTCCGAGCTCAGAGCATGATCGAGGATCCTGCCGTACGCGTCATCGAGCTCGTGACGGCTGAGGCCGGGCGCCGGAGCCTCGGCGATGGAAGCACGGTCACCCGATCTGCGATCCTGGACGATGGCGGGTGAGTTCTCCTGCACCTCGAATGGGCTCAAGTCGATGCCCCATTGGCTGATGAGGCTGCGCAAGACACCCCCGGACTCACCTCCGACCGGGCCGCACAAGAGCGGCTTCTCTTTGAGGTGCCGAAGCATGCGCGCCACCCAGAAACCCTGGCCCCCGGGATGGATGTGGATGTCGTCGGATCCATCCTCGCGACCCATCTCGATGGTCACTGTGAGGGTGAGGTGAGGCGCGAAGATTGCGATGGCGTGATCTTCTCGAGCCATGTCGGCTCAACCCTCCCCGGAGCCGTCGGGCCCGATCCGATTGAAGCTCCATTCACCGAGACGCCACATGTCGTGGCCGCCATGCTCTTCGAGAATCATCGCGACCCGTGCGGCTTGCTCCTCATCCTCTGCGACGTCAACCGACACCACCGATCTGCCGTTCTCGAGGGCCTTGTCGAGCCGGTCCACGATGCGCACCTCATCGCCGAAGGCGAGCGCTATTTTCTTGGCAACGGCGGACAGACCCTTTTCGTCCTCCTCGGTCAGATGTGCCCTTCCCTCTTCGCCATGGAGTAGCTCGGCCGTGAATTGCTCTTGGGCTAGCGCGGCGAGGGCTGCCCGCCCCTCCTCGGCGTCATCGATGATGGCCACGACTGTCCCGGTCAGATCATGCATGAGCTTTCTATCTACCCCCCGGCAGGGCGGGGCAAACCGGGGGTGGGGTGGCTCAGCCGACGAGGAGGGGAATCTCGACTTCGCCAGCGGCGAGACCACCGTGGTAGGCGTGAAGACGCTTGTCGAACCCCGGGGGAAGGAGCACCTTGCCCGGCGGTGCCAGGAGCAGTGCCTCTCCCGCCCTGGCGCGGGCCGCGGGGCCGGGCTCAGACCCGAGTAGAGCAAGCGGATCGCTGATCTCGGCTCCAGTCTGCTCGGCCAACAGGTCGATCAGCGCTTCGCTACCCCAAACATGGACACCCCTCGGATCGCCTGCATACCTAAGTGGTTGAAAGGCTTTGTCACGAATGAGGACCTTGTCCTCATCGGCGTAGCCGATGAGGCCGTGGTCGGCTGTCCCGAGGATGGTGACGTCCGGCGGCGCCCTCGAGACGATCTCCTCCCAGAGATTGGTCGCCAGCCTCAGTGCCTCGGCGAACTCATCCGATTCGAGCCCGTGAACGTGTCCGGCGAAGTCGACCGGCCAGTAATAGGTGAAGATCAGCCGATTCGGCTCGCTCGCGAGTTGAACCGTCGCCTCTGCGAGGTCGTGGTCATCCCAGGTCCGCTCGAAGCGGGCGCCGCGATAGATGAGCCGGGAGAGCGGGCTACCCGCGAACGACTCGGGCTGGACGGTGATCGGCTCGACACCGGCACGTCGGAGTCGCTCCCAGAGGTTGGGCCCTGGGAGAAACGAGCCATAGTCGTGGTGGACCGGCTGACCCGCGATGTCCACCCACTTCAGCGTGTTGACGACGCTGCCAGTCTCCTCGAGCCAGCAGAGATGCGAGATCAGCCCGTGCTGAGAGGGCGGCAGGCCCGTCGCAACGGAAGCCAGAGCGACGCTTGTCGTACTCGGGAAAGGAGCATGCAGGGTCGCCCGGAGCGATTCGCGCAGCGATCGCGCCATCTCGTGGTCGAGTTGGGCGATCCCGAGACCATCGAACATGACCACGACATATGTGGCTCCGTCGGGTATCGATTCGCCGATCATTGGGTCGAGCCGGGGTGAAGGTGCGCTTCCGATCAACCTCGACTCGATCTCGGCGACGAGGTTCACCAGACCTCGGGAGTCATAGGAGGGGGGGTCCGCCATCGATGCAGGCTAGGGCCCGCTTGACCTTTTTTGCCCATACCAGTTGGAGTTTCCAAACTTCGACGTCAAACGACCCGTGCGTATACTCGCCCGCGGTGGTGTCCTTCGACCCTCAAAGGCATGAGCTCTTACTTTGAGAGCTATCTGACGGTCGGCGCTTTCGCCGTGCTGGGCGCCATCCTCGTGATGGTCATGCTTGGCGTGGCCGCGGTGCTCCGACCAACCAATCCCACCACTACCAAGCGCCTGACTTACGAGTGCGGGGTCGACCCGGTCGGGTCGGGGTGGAGCCAGAGCTACGTCCGCTATTACGTGTACGGCCTTCTCTTCGTCATCTTCGACGTCGAGGCCGTGTTCATCTTCCCCTGGGCGATCGTCCTCGAGCAGCTGGGCACATTCGGCCTGGTCGAGATGTTCATCTTCATCGACATCCTCATCCTGGGACTGGTCTACGCCGTCCGCAAGGGAGTGCTCCGGTGGGAGTAGTCCAGAAGTTCGGGGCCCCGAAGCCGGTGAGCTGGCTTCTCAACTGGTCCCGGAAATACTCCCTCTGGCTCTTCCAGTTCGGACTGGCGTGTTGTGCCATCGAGCTGATGGCCGCGTCGGGCCCGCGATACGACTTCATGAGATTCGGGATCATCCCGTTACCGGCCTCGCCGCGCCAGGCCGACCTGATGGTCGTCGCGGGCACAGTGACCGACAAGATGGCTCCGGCCATCCGCCGTCTCTACGACCAGATGCCCGATCCGAAATATGTCATCTCGATGGGCTCCTGCGCCAACTGCGGCGGCCCCTATTGGGACTCGTATTCGGTGACGAAGGGCGTCGATCAGGTGATACCGGTCGACGTCTATGTGCCGGGTTGCCCGCCACGCCCCGAGGCCCTCATGGACGGGATCGTCTTGCTTCAGAAGAAGATCCAAGGGGAGGACATCAAGGAGAAGTGGAGCCGGCGTGACCTCGAGCCCGTCTGACATCGACACAGCCACCGACGGCGTCGAGACCCCGACGGTGCACCCACTCCAGGAGTACGCGGATCGCGTGGCAACAGTCGTCGAGGGGGAAGCCACGATCACCTTCGACACGATCAAGGTCGAGGTGCCCGCAGATCGATGGGTCGCTGCCCTCACCACGGCGCGGGACGAGCTTGGCCTCGTCTTTTTCTCCTGGCTGTCCGCGGTCGACTGGGCCTCCGAGGTGGCGGTCGGCGACCCGTTCCCCGGTGAGGTCGAGGATCGGTTCGAGGTTCTGGCGATGCTGGCTGATATCAGTGAGGGTCGCCGGGTCATCTTCTCCACCGCCCTGTCCAAGGAGTCGCCGACGATCGCCAGCCTCGTCGAGGTGTTCGCCGGGGCCAACTGGCACGAGCGCGAGGCCTACGAGATGTTCGGCATCGACTTCGAGGGGCATCCCAACCTGATCCACCTCTACCTCCCCGACGCCTTCCAGGGCAACCCGCTCCGCAAGAGCTTTCCGCTGCTCAGCCGTGAGGTGAAGCCCTGGCCGGGGACCGTCGACGTCGAGCCAATGCCCGGAAGTGACGACGAGGAAGAGCCCGCCGATGGCCCATCGGAAGAGAACCCGGAGGCCTGACATGGTGCTGGATCAGGACCTGGTGCGCCACCTCTCCGAGTCTTCGGTCTCCGTAGAGCTCGAGACCGAAGAGATGACTCTCAATATCGGGCCCCAGCACCCCTCGACCCATGGAGTGCTCCGCCTCGTCGCCCGGGTCGACGGTGAGCGCGCCTTCGATGTCCAGCCGGTGATCGGCTACATGCACCGCGGTTACGAAAAGCTCTCCGAGGTCCGGACGTATCCGCAGATCACAACTCTGGTCAATCGCATCGACTGGGTGTCCGGGTATGCCAACGAGGTCCCCTTCATAGTGGCTGCTGAGAAACTGCTCGGCATCGAGGTCCCAGAGAGGGCCCAGTTCATCAGGCTGATCCTCTCCGAGATGGCGCGCATCTCGTCCCATCTCATCTTCATGGCCTCCTATCCCCTCGAGTTGGGCGCGGCGACGCCGCTCTTCTTCGCCCTCAGAGAGCGAGAGCGGGTGCTCGATCTCCTCGAAGGGGTGACCGGTGGCCGCTTCCACCCCAACTTCAACCGGATCGGCGGGGTGAAGCCCGCCTACGGGTCTGGGTCAAGCACTCGCAAGGTCATCCAGGACCTGCCTGCCGGGTTCCTGGCCGAGACCCGGGATGCGATGGACAAGGTCGGGGAAGCGGTCGACGAGCTCGAGCAGCTGGTCGCCGACAACGAGATCATCCTGGCCCGCACCAAGGGGATCGGGATCCTCCCTCCCGAGGTGGCGGCCTCGTACGGGGTTTCGGGGCCAAATCTCCGCGCCTCGGGGGTGAAGTTCGACCTTCGCAAGATCGAGGATTATCTGCCCTATCACCTCTTCGATTTCGAGATCCCGGTTGGGGAGAGCGGCGATTGCTGGGACCGGTGGCACGTCCGTCTCCTCGAGATCCGGCAGTCGGTTCGCATCGTCCAGCAAGCCATCGACGGCATCCCCTCCGGTCCGCTTCAAGCCAAGGTTCCCAAGGTGATCAAGGTCCCACAAGGAGAGACTTACGTCAGGGCCGAGAACCCGAAGGGGGAGATGGGCTACTACCTCGTCTCGAATGGCAATCAGGGGCCTTATCGCCTCAAGATCCGCTCAGCCAGCTTCTCCAACATCTCGATCCTTCCCTGGATCCTGGAGGGGGTGCTGGTCCCCGACATAATCGCCATCATGGGGAGTCTCGACTTCGTGCTGGGGGACGTGGACCGATGACCGAGTTCGTCACCGACCTCTTCTCCAACTTCTGGGTATCCCTCACCGGCAAGCTCTTGCTGGTTGCCCTCATGATCCCGCTCATCGGCATGGTCATCGGGTACGCCGAGATGAAGTTGTCGGCCAAGATGCAAGCCAGGGTCGGCCCCTACTTCGCAGGTGGCCGGTGGGGTTGGGCACAGCTCATTGCCGACGGAGTCAAGTTCTTCCAGAAAGAGGACCTGGTCCCCGACGAGGCCGACCGTCCTGTGTTCAAGATCGCCCCGGTTCTGGTGCTCGTCAGCACGGTCGCCGTGCTTGTCATCATCCCGTTCGGGCCAGGGCTCATCTTCCGCGACCTCGAGGTCGGAATCTTCTACGCCCTCGCCATCTCGTCCCTGAGCACAGTCGGGGTCTTGATGGCGGGGTGGTCGTCGGGCAACAAGTACTCGCTGATGGGCGGGCTCAGGGCGGCGGGTCAGCTCATCGCCTACGAGCTGCCCCTGGTGCTGGCCGTGATCGGCACGGTCATGCTGGCCGGGACCATGAGCATGAGCGGGATCGTCGAGGCCCAGATCTCTGCCGGTTATCCCTACGTGATCTTGCAATTCATCGGCTTCGGGATCTTCATGATCGCCGCGCTGGCCGAGTTGAGCCGGATCCCGTTCGACATGCCCATCGCCGAATCCGAGCTGGTGATGGGCTATCTCACCGAATACTCCGGGTTCCGGTTCCTCTTCTTCTTCCTGGCCGAGTTCGCCAACATGTTCACTCTGTCGGCTATCGCAGTGACCCTTTTTCTCGGTGGTTACTGGCTGCCCGGGATACCCGAGGACGTGCTTGCCTACGCCGGGCCGGTGATCCTCCTCGGCAAGACCTTCCTTCTCGTGTTCACCATGATCTGGTTTCGCTGGACCTTCCCCCGGTTCCGAGAGGACCAGCTCCAGAACCTGGCCTGGAAGGTGCTCATTCCGTTGGCTCTCGCCAACATCATCCTCACCGGAGCCTTCAAGGTGTATCTGTGACAACGACTACGCCCACCAAGCGACGGGTTTTCCCCGGCATGGGGATGGTCAAGGGCCTCTGGGTCACCATCTACACGATGTTCCGAACCATCTTCCGCCCCGGGAAGTACTTGGCCACCGTCAACTACCCCAAGGTCAAGGAGACCCCGGTGCCCCGGGCGCGGGGTGTCATCGCCCTGGACCAGGAGGCGTGCACTGTTTGCATGCTCTGCGCCCGGAACTGCCCGGACTGGTGCATCTACATCGAGGGGCACAAGGAGGAGCAGGCGCCGTCGAAACCGGGCGGGCGGGTGAAGGTTCGAGCCACCCTCGATCGCTTCGACATCGACTACGCCCTCTGTATGTATTGCGGGATCTGCGTAGAGGTCTGCCCGTTCGACGCCCTGTTCTGGTCGCCCGAGTACGAGTACTCCGAGACCCAAATGGGGGAGATGCTTCACGACATGGATCGTCTCCAGGACTGGCTCGAGACGGTGCCGCCCGACCCGGAGTTGGAGAAATGAGCATCGCTGACTGGATCGGCGCGCCCGTCAACTGGGTGTTCCTGGTCGTCGGATTCTTGACGCTGTTCTCGGCGCTGAAAGTGGTGACTGCCAAGAACGTGGTGCATGCCGCCTTGTTCCTCGTCGCGGCCCTGGGTGGCACCGCCGTCGTGTTCCTGATGCTGTCCGCCGAATTCGTCGCCTGGGTCGTGGTCCTGGTCTACATCGGGGCGGTCCTCGTCCTCTTCCTCTTCGGGATCATGATCACGCGAGCCCCGACCGGGAAAGATGTCGGGCTCGACTCGCCCAACAAGCTCTTGCCCGCCCTTCTCTCGGGCGCAACCTTCCTTCTCCTCGGCTGGGCATCTCTCGATGCTTTCGGAACCACCGAGATAGCGGACCTGGGCGAGGCGACCTCGACCGAGGTCCTCGGGCTGGCCCTGCTGGGCCGGTTCGTGATCCCCTTCGAGGTGGTCTCTTTCATCCTCCTCGCCGCATTGATCGGTGGGGTCACCATCGCCCGAAGAGACCTGAGCCCTCTCGAGGAAGAACAGCGGGGTGCCGTCTGATGCTCCTGAATCAGTTCCTGATCCTGGCCGCCGCGATGTTCTCGCTGGGCATCTACGGGTTGCTGGTGCGACGCAACATCGTCCTGATCCTGCTCTCGGTCGAGTTGATGCTGGCCGCGGTCAACATCAATCTCATCGCCTTTGAAGCGGTGCTCAGGACCTCCGAGGCCATCGGCCAGGTCTTCGCCGTGTTCGTGATCACCGTGGCTGCTGCCGAAGTGGGAATCGGCCTCGCCATCGTCTTGATGATCTTCCGCAACCGGAAGTCGGCCAATGTCGACGAGCTCGATCTGATGCGGTGGTAGGAATGACCTGGGTAGTAGCGACAGAGGCCGAGCACGCCGTGGAGGCAGGTGTCACCGGGGGCTTCTGGGTGGACACGGCCGGGATCATGCTGGTCCTCCCGCTCGTCGCTTTCCTGCTCATCCTCGCCGTCGGGAAGAGGATGAAGTATCACGGCGCCGAGATCGCCATCGGCGCCCTGGCCATCAACAGCCTCTGGGGCACTGTCTTGTTCGTGATGAACATGACCGAGGGCGTCCTCGCACAGAGAACCTTCGAGATCGCCCGGATCGGGAGCGACCTCGTCTTCGAGCTGGGGTGGGCGGTCGACGGGCTGTCGATCATGATGTACTTCCTGGTCAACGTGGTCGGCCTGATCG
>JALDXP010000062.1:0-11519 GCA_032154885.1 Actinomycetota bacterium | reverse complement strand
CTCCAGACGGACGCCGACCGTGTGCTGCTCGACAACATGGGCCCGGAGATGCTGCACCAGGCAGTTGAGATGACAGAGGGTCGCATCACGTTGGAGGCGTCGGGCGGCGTCACACTCGAGAATGCCCGCCTCCTGGCCGAGACCGGCGTCGACATCATCTCGGTGGGATGGATCACCCATTCGGCGCCGCAGCTCGACATCGCATTGGATTTCATGTGACTCGCGGCTCGGGGATATCTTCGACCCGATGAGTGAAGGACCAGTGCGTGTGGCAGTGACCGGCGCGGCCGGGCAGATCGGGTATAGCCTCCTTTTCCGGATCGCCGCCGGGGACATGCTCGGCGCGGACCAGCCGGTCATCCTCCAAATGCTCGAGATCCCCCAGGCACTTGGCGCGCTCGACGGCGTCACCATGGAGTTGGAGGACGGCGCTTTTCCCCTACTCGAGGGAACAGTCGCCACCGACGATCCCGAATCGGCGTTCGCGGACGCCGAGATAGCCCTTCTCGTCGGTGCCATGCCGCGGAAAGCGGGCATGGAGCGCTCCGATCTTCTCTCCGCCAATGGCGCCATCTTCACGACTCAGGGCCGGGCGATCGGCGCGGCAGCCCGCCCCGATGTCAAGGCTCTCGTCGTGGGCAACCCTGCGAACACCAACGCCCTCATCGCCATGAACAACGCCAAAGGAATGGACCCAACCAATTTCACGGCGATGACCCGGCTCGACCACAACAGAGCCGTGGCGCAACTGGCCAAACGCTTGGGCCGGCCGGTCGCCTCGGTTCGTCGGATGACGATCTGGGGCAACCATTCGTCGACCCAGTATCCCGACCTTTTTCATTGCGAGGTCGACGGGCAGCCCGCCTACCAGTTGGTCGATGATCAGGACTGGATCGAGAACGAGTTCATCCCCACCGTCGCCAATCGTGGCGCCGCCATCATCGAAGCGAGGGGCGCTTCCTCGGCGGCTTCGGCTGCCAATGCCGCCATCGGGCACGTACGCGATTGGTGGCACGACACGCCGGAAGGCGACTGGGTATCGATGGGGGTCCCTTCAGACGGCTCCTATGGCGTCCCCGACGGCCTGATGTCCTCGTTCCCCTGCATCTGTAGGAATGGCCGATGGGAGATCGTCCAGGGCCTCGAGATCGATGACTACTCGCGGAAGAGGATCGACGCCTCGGTGGCAGAGCTCAGCGACGAGCGGGAAGCGGTCAGAGAGCTAGGCCTGATCTAGTTCAACAGGGCCAGGAAGAAACCGACCGTGGTCCCGATGCTCACCACGAACCCGCTCATCATGGCGAGAAAGAGCCGATCGATTCGTGCGTTCACCGATGCCAGGTCCGACCTGAATTCGGCTCGGAGCTCGGCGCCGAACAACGCCAAATCGGATTTGGTGACCAAGTCGGAGGTGTCGTATGCCGGAAGTGCCGCCATCAGGGTCTCCGCTCGCTGCGGTCCGAGCAACTCGGTCAACCCATTGTAGAGGTCGTGGCGCGCAGACTCCGATGGCGTCATCTCTGGTGACCATGCCAGTCGAGAGACTCTCTTTCAAGACGGCTGACGACCGCCGAGGATTCAGCCCTCCGGCTGATCCTCCCACTCGACGACGGGCCGCACCTCGACCCTGCCGTACCAGGCGCCGGGAATCTGCTGCGCCCACTTCAGGGCTTCGTCGAGATCGGCGACCTCGAAGAGGTAGAAACCTCCCAGAACCTCTTTGGTCTCGGCAAAGGGCCCGTCGGTGAACACCGGCTCACCACCCTTCCCGGAAGGGATGTGCACGGTCGTTGCGGTGTCGGTGTCGTACAGCGCCTCGCCACCAATCATGACTCCCGCCTCTGAGGAGGCCTGGCTGAATTCGTTGTACTCGTTCATCACCTGCTCGAGCTCTTCGGGCGTGCCTTGCCCCTGGGTCTCGGCCGGTCCGTAGATGAGTGCTGCATACTTGGGCATCCTTGGTTCCCTTCTCTAGTGGGACGCCTGACGGCTCTATGACGGAGACCCAACGAGGATTTCGACAGGTCGTAGATCGATTGTCAGTATTCGACGTCGAGATCGGACACGGCGGCGCCCCACTGCTGGATGGCGCCCTGATGCATCATCAGCTTGGCCAGGTTTCCCGAAACCTTGAGCTTGCCCGTCATGAAGGCGCTTTGGGTGTTCAGGTCGCCCTTGGAGATGGCGGTGGCAGTGTCGTAGGTCTGCTTGACCGTCACGTCGGCGCCTTCGAGGGTCCCGAGGGCCATGGTGGCGTTGCCACCCCCGGCCTGCAGGTAGTAGTCCACTTCACCGTCGGGGGCATCGGTGGTGCTGAATTGGATGCCCAACTCGGCTTCCCCGATGGCGTTCTTGAACCCGTCATGGCTGTTGAGGGCGGTAGTGACTTCCGACGCCCATTCGTCACTGAGAAACTTTGACACGCTCCGACTCCTTGGTGATTGGAGGCGTCAATGGTACAGACCGTGTCGAGGGTCAGATCAGCTTGGCGATAGAGGTCTCTGCGCCCCTGGAGAGCCTGGTCAGAGGTTCCCGGGGGTGTCCCGGGTCGAGACCCGCCGCCTTGGCGGCCGCCTTGACACCAGGCACCCCATGGGCCTCGACATCGGAGCTGATCGTGCTCAGCCGCTTCTGCAGCTTTCTCGCCTTGGCGGGGTCGGTCTTGGCTGCGGCCAGCGTCTGGAGCACCAGTTCGGGCACGTAATTGCCGGAACCGGTGATAGCCCCGTGACAACCGATGGCCATCGCCGCGGTGAGGGCCCTGGAGGACCCTGAATAGAGGACGAAATCCGACGGCGATGCATCGATGATCGACTGAAGCCGCACGACATCACCGCTCGAGTCCTTCATCCCCACGATGTTGTCGTGCCGCGAGAGCCTCCACACCAGTTCCAGGGGAAGGTTGTAACCGGTCACCGATGGGACCGAGTAGAGGAAAACCGGTGCCGTCGAGGTGTCGGCGATCGTCTTGTAGAACCGGAGAACCGCCTCATCGCGGCCCCGGGTGAGAGTGGTTGGTGTCATCACCAGGATGCTGTCGGCGCCACCTTCGATTGCCTCCCCGACCTGGCTCAGGGCGACTCGCGTCGATTCGGCAGCGATCCCGACCATGAAATGGGACTTCCGCCGGCGCCCGGTCTTCACCAGCCGGAATCGCTCGCCAGGCTCCAGATAGGGCCCTTCCCCGTTCGACCCCCCGATGACGAAACCATCGATGCCCGCTGCGGCCAGCAGTCGGAGGTTGGTGGTGTGCGCCCTGGTGTCGATCTCCCCGCCTCTCGTGAAAGGCGTGATCAACGCGGGCATGTAATCGGGTGGAGGCAGCATCCCGTCAGCCTAGAAGCGCGAGATCTCAGTCGATGAGGTGGATCGGGTTCCCGATCATGTACGCCCGCCAGGTGGTGGTGTCGTTCACAGCCGTCGGATAGGAGTAGCTCATCTTCCACCAACAGTTGGAGCACGAGTACGCCGGGGGCAGGTCCATCTCGAACTTGAGCCAGCGTCCGTTGTACTCACCGGGGGTCACTGTTTCCTGACAGTTGGAGCCACTGGCGATGGTCTGCTGCAGGGTCCAGGCCACGCTCGGGTTGTTGCGGCTGTAGATCCGGCACTCACCGTCGTTGAAAACGCTCGTCGAGGGATCGACCACGGCCAGAGTCCCATTGTTGGCTGACTCACCGGCGTCGTACAACTCCACTACGAAGGTTTTCCCGTGGTAGTAGGTGGGCACTTCGGCCAGGTAGAAGGAGGTGGTTGTGCCGCTGGCATTGTTGTAGATGGAGAAATCACCGAGGGCGAACAGCTTGGCCCCGTTGTTGTTGGCACGGACCGAGTAACGATTCAGACCGGCCCGGTCCACCGTGTTGCCGGGGTTTTGAACTGCGACCTGGAGGACATAGATCCCGGCGCCGGATTGTGTCCAACATGCGTTGCCGTTTGGTGTCGCCCAGTTGTAGGTGCTGGGCCCCCCAGGCAGGACCTGCGCGGCGGGGGTGAGGGTTGCTGAACACAACGGGGCGCCATTGTCGGAGAGGTCGAGTGGTGTCGGGTCCGGGGCGTACAGCCTGACCAACATCGTTGGCCCACAGGCCGCGGCCGTGCTCGGGGTCCAGTCCTCGCATCCACGGTCACCGGTGCGGATGGTGTCACTGGTTGCATTGCCACCGGAGGTGTTGAAGAATCTGAGATCGAGACCCTGGACGGTGAAGCTGCCGGTCCCCCTCTCGATTCCGTAGAGATAGCCGCCCGGTCGAGCGATGGGGTTGGCAGTGCATGCGGGGACATCGGAGCTTCCCACGCAATGCGACGTGTAGGCATCACCCATGGTGGTGTCGGTGAACCATCCGTGGATATTCGCCCAGAAGTTGGCCTGGCCGGTGCAGCCGGCCTGGGTCGGATCACAGTTGTTGCCGAACAGGCCCGAAGGGCTGCCCAGTTTCAGTGGCGGGATGTACTCGGCCACCGCCGAGCGCTCGATGGCCATGGTGTCGAACCCGATAGCGCCCAGGAAGAAGGTTGGCACCACGTCTCGCACTGAGACCTCGAGCTGGTTCTGCTCGCCGCTCACTGCACCGGAGGTGACCACCACATCGGCGTCGGCGTCGTTGTAGCCATTTTGCAATGCGGTTGCGAGGGCAGTGCTGTTGGCCGTCCCGGTGTTGGCGGGCAGCCAGACGACACCGCCGAGGGCGGCGGCGTCCGCGGCTCGCTGCACCCGGCTGGCGTTCAGGTAGAACCAAGCGAGATCGGTGCCGAAGGCCGCCATCCCCAACAGGAGCACCATCGACATGGCCACCAGGACCATGGCTGTGCCCTTGTCTTTGTCGCGATCTCTCTCGAAGAATTTCCTCATTGTGTGCCTCGTGTGTCGGGCTCGATCTGCATCACTGCAGACTCGGTCCAGTTGACGGTGGGGAAGGGGAATATCCCGGTGATATCGGTGTGAGAGAAGGTGATCTCGACACCGAGGTCATCGAACGTGGGCGGCACCCGATCACGGGTGGCCGGCGCCCATGGGCACCCGTTGTCACAACCCAGGTTGGTGGTGGCGTTGTCACATGCCAGCGCTCCGGTTGGCGAGTACACGTTGACCGACCCGGAGATGGGAGCTCCGGCGGCGTCGGCCTTGAAGATCCGCACCTCTTCCAGAGCGCCGAAGTTGAGGTTGCACGCCGACTCCTCGACAGCCGCGAGAATCAGATCGTCGGCATCCTTCCCCGAGACTGTGTCGTTGAAGTTCGCGGCGGCGGCGCCGGTGCGAGCTCCCTCTCGGGCAGAGTTGCTGACGGTGAGATAGTCGACGACGAGAAAGCCGACCTCGGAGAGCCCGATGGCCATCAGAATCAGCAGTGGTAGGAGAATCGAGGCCTCGACCAGGCTGGCGCCCTTCTCATTTCTGTGTCTCATGAGGAGCCGAACACCTGTGGCTCGACCTGGAAGTCGGTGGAGGCGGTGAAGTCCGCGTCCGGCGTGAAGTATCCCGTGAGCCAGACGTGTGTGAAGTCGACCTCCACGCCGATACGGTCGGTGGTGGGAGCTTCGACATCACGGTCTGCCGGATCCCAGACCGGGGTGACATAGTTGGTGCGGAACGGCTCGGGACAAGGGGACCAGTCACAGCAGCCGGGTAGAGCAGGTGTGACCGTGCTCGCACACCCTGTGTTCGGTGCGTAGCTGTAGGTCGTCGATTCTCCGAGAGGAGTGGCTTCGAAGATCCTGGCGCTCATGCCATCCGAGATTCCCGCAGGCGAGAGTGTCTGCTCGATGTCCCGAAGGATCTGAATGTCCGCCCGTGGATCGTCTCCGTAGGTCGCTCCGGCCCGGGCGCCTTCACGTGCTGCGTGGCTCACCGAGAGCCAGTCCTTGAAGGCGAGCCCGAACTCGACAACTGCGAACAAAGTCAAGAAGAGCAGGCCGTAGACGACGGCTGCCTCGACCAGCGTTGCCCCGCGCTCGCGCCCGGGATCACTCCGTCCGATGCCCTTGATGCCTTTCACTGCCTTCACGACTTTTCCACCCACCCGAGGAATGTTTTGCTCGACGACTGGGAGAACTTCGGCAGAAACTGCCAATTACTGAAGGCGATGTGGCCAAGAAAAGTCAGGTTCGGGTCGAAGGACCCATGAACTCCGCACCATGAGTGGCCGGCTGCCACCCGACGTGGGCGACACGGGCTCGCGTGGTCTTACTCGACCAGGTGGATGGGGTTTCCGATCATGTACGCCTTCCAGGTCGTGGTGTCGTTTACACCCGAGGGATACGCGTAGTTCACCTTCCACCAGCACCCCGGGGTCCCACCCTCGGTGCAGGCGTATTCGGGGGGTAGGTCCATCTCGAACTTCAGCCAGCGGTCGTGATACTCCTGCGGAGTGACCGTCTCCTGGCAGCTGCTGCCGGCGCCGATCGTGCTCTGAAGGCTCCAGTCCTGACCCGGGTTGTTCCTGGTGTAGATCCGACACTCCCCGTCGTTGAACGGCGATCCGTCGGGGCTCATCATCTGCAGGGTCCCCGTCGCCGACGATTCCCCGGCGTCGAAGAACTCCACCACGAAGGTCTTGCCGTGGTAGTACGTGGGGACTTCGGCCAGATAGAACGCGGTGGTCGACCCGCTTGCGTTGTTGTAGATGGAGAAGTCGCCCAAGGCGTAGAGCTGACCGGAGGATGAGCGGATCGAGTAGCGGTTGAGACCGGCCCGGTCGACCGCGGCCCCGGGGTCGACGTGACGGACTTGCACGACAAACACGCCCGACCCCGACTGAGACCAGCACCCCTGGCCATCAGGCGCCGTGAAGCCGTAAGGATCCGGGTCCAGCCCTTGGGGCAACGGCGGGATGGTGGCCTGGCACAGGAGAGCGTTGTCGGTGATATCGAGCGGGGTCGGGTCGGGGGCGTAGAGGGCGACATACATCGTCGGGCCACAGTCGGGAGCAGTGCTCCCCGTCCAGTCCTCACAGCCACGGTCACCGGTGCGGATCCCGTCTCCCGTCGGGTTCCCACCCGAGGTGTTGTGGAAGGCGATGTCGTTGAACTGGACGGTGAAGCTCGAGCCCGACTCGATCCCATACAGATACCCGGTGCTGCGCGCCCAGGCGTTCTGGGCGCACGCCGGGTTGTCGTTGGCATTGGTGCACCACGATGAGTAGGCATCTCCCATCTCGTTGTCGGTCCACTTGCCGTGGATGTTCGCCCAGAAGTTGGCCTGACCGGTGCACCCTGGTTGCTCCGGGTCGCACGAGTTGCCGAACTGGTTGTCCGGGCTGCCCAGTTTCAAGGGTGGGATGTACTCGGCGACCGCCGTTCGGGAGATGTCCATCTTGCTGAAGCCGAGGACCTTGGCGAAGAACGTCGGTACCTCGTCGTTGATGGTGACTTTGAGCTTGTTCGGCTCGCCAGGAATGCCTGCCGGAAGCACCTCCACATCGGTGAGGGTGTTGTCGTATCCGTTGCGAAGGGCGATGTCGACTGCGGTGCCGTCGGCAGTGCCTGGCTCCCCGGGCAGCCAAATGACACCCCCCAAGGCCGCGGCGTCGGCGGCTCGCTGGATCCGGCTTGCGTTGAGATAGAACCAGGCGAGGTCGGTGCCGAAGGCGGCCATCCCCATCAACACGACGAGCGACGCTGCGACCAGCGCCAGAGCTGCGCCGCGGTCGTCTTCGCCTTTGATGCGACGAAAGAGACGTTTCATTGCGTACCTCTGGTGTCGGGCTCGATTTGCATCACCGCGGTCTCGTCCCAGTCGACGGTGGGGAAGGGGAAGATCCCGGTCACGCTCGTGTGAGAGAAGGTGACCTCCACCCCGAGGACATCGAGCACCGGCGGCTCGCGGTCGCGACCGGCGGCGACCCACGGACAGCCGTTGTCACATCCCAGGGCGTTCCCGGGCGAATCGCAAGCGAGGGCGCCTCCGGGTGAGTACTCGTTGATCGATCCGGGAACCGGATCGCCGAGTCCGTCGGCCTTGAAGATGCGGACCTTCTCCAGATCTCCGAAGCGAAGGTTGCACGACGCCTCCTCCACCGCATCGAGTATCAGGGCGTCGGCGGTGGGAAAGTCGGCGGCGGCGGCACCGGTCCGTGCCCCTTCCCTGGCGGCATTAGTCACGGTGAGGTAGTCGACGACCAGGAAGCCGATCTCAGAGAGACCGATGGCGAGAAGGATGAGGATGGGGAGTACCAGCCCCACTTCCACCAGCGACGCGCCGTGTTCCTTGTGACGGCTCATGACTCGAATACCTGTGGCTCGATCTGGAAGTCCGTGACGGTCGTGAAATCGCTCGATGGGACGAAGTAATTGGTCAGCCACTGATGGATGAACTGCACTTCGACTCCTATCCGATCCAGATCAGGCGCCTCGACGTCGCGGGTCGAAGGGTCCCACCCGGGGACCTGGTAGGAGTCCCGGAACGGCTCCGGGCACGGCGTCCAGTCGCAACACCCAGCGAGCGGAGGCAGACCGACCGGTGTGTTGTCGCTGCAGTCGGTCCCGGGGGCATAGGAGTAGACCTCGTCGACCGATGGAGATTCTGCGTTGAAAACGCGGACATTCATCCCGTTGGAGATCCCGGCCGGGGCGAGGGTTTGCTCGATGTCTCGAAGGATCTGAATGTCGGCGGTGGGGTCGTTTCCAAAGGTGGCGCCGGCGCGGGCGCCTTCCCTGGCGGCATGACTGACCGAGAGCCAGTCTTTGAAAGCCAAACCGAACTCGACAACGGCGAAGAGGGCGAGGAAGAGCAGGGCGTAGACCAACGCCGCCTCAACGAGGGTGGCCCCCCGGTCGTCACGTCTCTCGGTTGTCATTTGCCCCTTATCCCTTGGTCCCAGCAACCACGTTCGGTGAGCTGAACCTACCCAGAGTGGTCTCCCCGAATGCGCTCAGGCTACGTCGTAGATTTTCGCTGACAAGGGGTTACTGATCCAAGGCCAAAAGGACTACTGCGCGACGAGTCGGCGGTTCTTCACCTTCGCCTTGAGGTAATCGGCGTTCATCAGGGCGATGAAGTCGATCGAAATCGATTTGGGGCAGGCTTTCTCGCACTCTCCGTGGTTGGTGCACGATCCGAAGTACTGCTCCATGACCTCGACCATGTTCTCCGTTCGTGACCATCTCTCGGCCTGACCCTGGGGAAGGAGGTTGAGGTGGCTGATCTTGGCCGCGGTGAACAGATTGGCCGCGCCGTTGGGGCAGGCGGCCACGCAGGCCCCGCATCCGATGCAGGCGGCGGCGTCGAAGGCCGTGTCGGCGGCGGGCTTCGGGACCGGGGTGAGGTTGGCGTCTGGGGCAGACCCGGTGTCGACGGTGATGTAGCCGCCGGCTTCGATGATGCGATCGAACGAGGTGCGGTCGACCACGAGATCCTTCACCAAGGGAAACCCTGCCGCTCGCCACGGCTCCACGGTGATCGTCGATCCACTCTCGAACTTGCGCATGTGGAGCTGGCAGGTAGCCGTGCCGAGTTGAGGGCCATGGGCTTGGCCATCGATCATGACGCCACAGGAGCCGCAGATGCCCTCACGGCAGTCGTGGTCGAAGGCGACCGGCTCTTCTCCCTGGGTTACTAGCCGTTCGTTGAGCACATCGAGCATCTCGAGAAAGGACATCTCCTCAGAGATCCCGGCCACTTCATAGGTCTTGAAAGAACCTGGCACGTCGGGGCCTTCCTGCCGCCAGATCTGGAGCGTCACGTTCACTTGTAGCTCCGGGTGCTCAGATTGACCGCTTCGAAGGTGAGCGGTTCCTTGTTCAGCTCCGGCTTGGCCGGATCGCCGGTCCACTCCCACACCGCAACATGGGCGAAGTCGTCGTCCCAGCGCAGGGCCTCACCTTCCTCGGTCTGAGACTCCTCCCGGAAATGGCCGCCGCACGACTCTTCACGATGGAGAGCATCCAGGCACATCGCCTGTGCCAGCTCGAAGAAGTCCTCCACCCGACCTGCCCGCTCCAGTGTCTGATTGAGCCCGCCCGATGTGCCCAGGATCCGCACGTCGCTCTTGAACTCCTCGTACAGGGCAGGGATCTCGGACAACGCCTTGTTGAGCCCCGGCTCGCTCCGGGACATGCCGCAGTACTCGAGCATGATCTTTCCCAGCTCCTTGTGGAACCAGTCCACGGTGCGGCTACCCCGCGTCGACATGAACCGGTCGACCCGCTCACGGACTTCCTGTCCGGCATCTGCGAAGGCCGGGTCGTCGGCGGGCACCGGTAGCTCGCCTAGGAAGCCGGCCAGATAGTCACCGATGGTCGTCGGGAGAACGAAGTAGCCGTCCGCCAGCCCCTGCATCAAGGCCGATGCCCCGAGCCGATTGGCACCGTGGTCGGAGAAGTTCGCCTCACCGATGGCGTAGAGCCCGGGAATCGTCGTCATCAGGTTGTAGTCGACCCAGAGCCCTCCCATGGTGTAGTGCGGGGCGGGATAGATGCGCATCGGCACCTCATAGGGATCCTCGTCGGTGATGCGCTGATACATCTCGAAGAGGTTGTCGTAGCGCTCCTGGATGACCTGGCGGCCCTCCCGCTCGATGGCGTCGTGGAAGTCGAGGTACACGCCGTTGCGGAGCGGTCCCACGCCCTTGCCCTCGTCGACGATTCGCTTGACGGCCCGCGATGCCACGTCTCTCGGGACCAGGTTGCCGAAGGCGGGGTACATCCGCTCGAGGAAGTAGTCGCGCTCCTCTTTGGGGATCTGGGACGCCGGCCGGTCGTCGCCGATTCGGCTCGGGACCCAGATCCGCCCGTCATTTCGCAGCGACTCGGACATCAGCGTCAGCTTCGATTGGAACTCGTCCGAAGCGGGGATGCAGGTCGGGTGGATCTGCGTGAAGGAAGGATTGGCGAAGCCCGCTCCCTTCCGGTGCGCCCTCCAGATGGCGCTGACGTTGCACGCCATCGCATTGGTGGAGAGAAAGAAGACGTTGCTGTAGCCGCCGGTGGCGAGGACCACTGCGTGACCCGAATGGTTGGTAATGGCCCCCGAGATCAAGTCCCGGACAACGATGCCCACCGCCCTGCCTTCCTTGACCACGATGTCGAGCATCTCCGACCGGGTGTGAAGCTTCACCGTGCCCGCTGCCACCTGCCGGGCCATCGCCTGGTACGCCCCGAGGAGCAGCTGCTGGCCCGTCTGGCCCCTTGCGTAGAAGGTGCGCGCCACCTGCGCCCCACCGAATGACCGGTTGTCGAGGAGCCCGCCGTACTCCCGGGCGAAGGGGACACCCTGAGCTGTGGCCTGGTCGATGATGTTCAGCGACTCGTGGGCCAGGCGGTAGACGTTCGCCTCCCTGCTCCGGTAGTCACCGCCTTTGACCGTGTCGTAGAAGAGCCGGTACACCGAATCGCCATCGTTCTTGTAGTTCTTGGCGGCGTTGATCCCGCCCTGGGCGGCAATGGAGTGGGCCCGGCGCGGCGAGTCGTGGAAGGTGAACACCTCGACGTCGTATCCGAGCTCGGCGAGAGAGGATGCTGCCGACGATCCCGCCAGCCCGGTGCCGACGATGAGGATCTTGAACTTTCGCTTGTTGGCCGGG
>JALDXP010000061.1:0-11721 GCA_032154885.1 Actinomycetota bacterium | reverse complement strand
CCGGATCCACCCTCGTCGATGAGGATCGCTACCACGTATTTGGGGTTGTCGAGGGGGGCAACGCCAACAAACCAGGCGTGATTGTCTCGGGTCGCGGACACCTGAGCGGTCCCGGTCTTACCTCCGACGTTCTCCACCCCTTCACCGAAGTCGGCGAAGGCGGCAGCCGCTGTGCCTCCGTTGACGACGCCGCCGAGATCCTGCAGCAGTGACGCCGTGGTAGCCGGATCAATGTCCACGGTGACCGGGGCGGGGCGCTCGACCGGGGTGACGTTGCCCTCGCTGTCGATGGTCTCCCTCACCACGCGGGGCTCCATCACCTTCCCGCCGTTCACCAGCACCGCATACGACGATGCGACCTGAAGTGGTGTTGCCGTGAAAGCCCCTTGGCCAATCGCAAAGTCCATGAGGTCTCCACCGAGCCATGGTGATGCCAGCTCGAGGCGAGCCGGCTCGAGACGAGGGGGCTCATCCGGGTTCTCGAGCTGATACTCCTTCCACTCCTCGAAGAGCTGCCTGGTCGGGATGATGCCGGGCGCTTCACTGGTCAGGTCGATCCCGGTCTCATGGCCGTACCCCAGGCGGGTGGCCCACTCCTGCAGGATGTTCTCTTTGGCCGACCCCCGGGGGTAGGTGGTGTAGGTGCCCAGGGCGACATTCCAGAAATAGATATTGCAAGAGTTCGACAGGGCTCCGTGGATGTCGAGCCAGCCGAGATTCCGCGGGTCGTACCAGTCGTGCTTGACCTGAGCCGAGCCGTCCGCCAGTTCGTCGAGGACCAGTGTCCCATCACAGTGGATGAGGTCGCCGTCGACTCCTTCCACTTCGGTAGGGAACGGCAGATTCTCTTCTACCTTGGCGGTGTAAGTGATCGCCTTGAAGGTCGAGGCCGGCGGATAGAGACCGCTAACCGCCAGATTGTTGAACGCCTTCGTCTCGTTGAGCTCTTGGAATGTGGCCTCATCGATGCCGGCAACGAAGTTGCTCGGATCGAAGTCCGGGTACGAGGCGAGCGCGAGAACATCGAAGGTGTCAACATCGAGCACCACGGCGGCTGCACGCTGGGTTTCGTTGAACACCTCTTCCCCGTCGGCTCTCTCCTCCTCCTTGACCTCGTTCGACAGGGCCACGCCGCTCTCTAGGGCAAGTTCCACCTGTTCCTGGAGGGCGAAGTCGAGATTGAGCACGAGGGAACTGCCTGTGACCGGGTCTACCGGGGGCTTTTGTTCGATGATCTCGCCCAGTCTCACCCGATACTCGACCGATCCCCCAGTGCCCTGGAGGATCTCGTCGTACACGCGCTCCACCCCGAGCTTGCCGATGCGGACGTCCCGATCCAGATCGGGACGCTCGGTGAGATCGGCTTCCTCGGGCAGACCGAGATGACCTATGACGTGGGCCATTGTGTCGCCGGAGAGGTAGACCCGCTCCGGCACCTTGACCACCTCGACTCCGGGAAGCTCGTCGAGCGACTCGTTGATCGCATATGCGGTCTCGTTGGAGACAGTGCTCACCTGGAAGCGACCGTTGATACCGGCTTCCTCATACAGGTTGTCCAACTCGACCGGGTCGACCCCGACGATGGAGGCCAGTTCCTGGATGAGGGGCTCTCGTTGCTCTGGTTGAACGAATGTCCGGTCGATCATGACTGCCGGCACCATTCGGCTCGTTGCAAGGAGAGTTCCGTTCCGGTCGTAGATGTCGCCTCGGGCCGCGTATGTGGTCTTGCCCACCCAGGTTGCCTCTTCGGCGGCCTGGGCGATCTGGGGCCCCTCGGCCACCTGGATGAACCACAGTCGGAGCCCGACCACTGAGAACATCGCGGTGAAGATGACCCCCAGTGTCGTGAGTCTCAGCGCGAACTTCATGGGTATCGGAGGGCGGTCCGGTCGCGGTCGACCAATCGTACGAAAGTGGGCGCCACAAGTGCGGCAACTGCCACGTTGGCCAGCGGGACGAGGATCATCACGCTAACCGCGCCCTCTCCGACGAGGGCCGCCTGCCCGAAGAGCGTGCCTATGAGGAGGATGAGCACGACCCCAAGGAGCGTGAGCAGCCCGGCCCATAAGGCAATCGTCACCCGCCCCAATTCCGCTCTCTCCTTGGTCCGGATCGCGATGTAGGCCACGGTGGTGTAGACGACAGCTCTCAGACCGATCAACGAGGCGCCCAAGAGGTCCATGATCAGGCCCGACAGGAATGCGACGCCGAGGACGGCCTCTGTCCGGACCCTCGTCAAGGCGAGCAGGATCCCGATCAGCATCACCAGGTCCGGAGTCACGACCCTCAACCTCCCGAACAGAGTGGTCTGGATCACGACGGCGAGCACGACCGTTAGGCCGATTACCAGCGCGGTGCGGCCTCTCATCAACCATCGTCCTCGGGGGTGGTAGTGGTGCTAGTCGCTTCTTCGGCGATGGTCGTTTCCGTGGTCTCGGGAACAGTGTCGTCGGTGGCAGCCGACACGGGATCAGGGGGCCACGCCAGTACGACGACGAATCGAAGGGCCTCGGGATCCACGAACGGCCGCACACTCGTCGTGAGCGAGGTGGACTCGGGGGAGGCATCCTCGATCACCTCTCCGACGGGCAGACCCGCCGGGTAGTCGGTGCTCGCCGCCGACGTTAGGACCCGGTCACCTGCCAGCACTGGCTCACGGGCATCGAAGACGTCGAGATCCATCTCCAGCCCCATGTCGGATGAGAACGGCCTCGTGACCAGCGTCCCGATCTGCGAGCCCACGAGCACGGTCAGACCGTCGCGGCTCGCAGTGATGGGCAGGACGGTCGCGCTCCCGGAGCTCGCGCTCTTGACGGTCCCTATCACGTAGCCATTGGTGTCGATGACCGGTTGGCCGACCAACACTCCGTTGCTGATGCCCTTGTCGATGATGAGGGCGGCGTCGACCGATCCAATGACATTGGCGACGGTTTGACCCAACTCCGCTCCGTCGGTTTCCAGGTCGTAGATCTGCTCGAGGAGATCCAGCTTCGCAAGATCGTCCTGGACGGCGACGAGTGCGGCCTGCGTCTCAGCAAGCTGGGCCGAAAGGGCTGCGTTCTGCTCTCTGAGCGAAGCGACGTTGGAAAGGCTGTCGAGAGCATTGGCGATGGGTGTGACCGCGAAAGCAGCGATGCGTTGCATCGGTGACACGATTGCCTGTGTGCCGCTCCGCAGCACGCCCACCACTCCCCCACCTTCCAACCGGACGTCGAAAGTCATGAGGAGGACACCGATCACCAGGAGGCTGATGAAAGTGGGGAGGGCTCTGTCGGATTGCTTCGAAGTCAGCATGAGTCAAGACGGGTCGAGGTAGTCATGGTCGGGATGACGACACGAGCACCTCTTGCAGCGTGTCGAACTCCTCCAGGCACTTCCCCGAGCCGAGCACCACCGACTGCAGCGGATTCGCCGCGGTGACGATGGGCATCCCCGTCTCATGGGCCAGACGATGGTCCAGCCCCACCAACAGTGCTCCTCCCCCGGTGAGCACGATCCCACGCTCGACGATGTCGGCCGCAAGCTCCGGCGGCGTCTTGTCCAGGGTGAATTTGACGGCATCGACGACCGCTTGCGTCGGCTCCTCGATGGCCTCCCTGATCTCGGGGCTGGAGAGAAGGATCGTCTTGGGCAAGCCGGTGACCAGGTCACGCCCGCGCACCTCGGCAGATGGTTCGTCGGCGTAGGGCCACGCCGATCCGACCGCGAGCTTGAGCTGCTCTGCCGTTCGCTCGCCGATGAGGACGTTGTACTCCTTCTTCACCCAATCGATGATTGCTGTGTCCAGTTCGTCGCCGCCCACCCTGATCGAGCGGGAGACGACGATGCCACCCAGTGAGATGACCGCCACCTCGGTAGTGCCGCCACCGATGTCCACGACCATCGACCCGGCCGGCTCGGCGATGGGGAGACCTGACCCGATGGCAGCGGCCATCGGCTCCTCGATGGTGTAGGCCCGGCGAGCACCGGCGTGATAGGCCGCCTCCTCGACAGCCCTTCGCTCTACCGGCGTGATCCCGGACGGCACGCACACCACGATCCGGGGGCGGGCCCATTTCCTGCGGTGGACCTTTTGGATGAAATAGCGCAGCATCTTCTCGGTGACGTCGAAGTCGGCGATGACCCCATCCCGGAGTGGTCGAATTGCGGTGATGTGGGCCGGAGTGCGCCCGATCATCCTTTTCGCCTCCATGCCGACGGCGAGGGCCCGGCCGTTCTGGGAGTTGATCGCGACCACTGAAGGCTCGTTGAGCACGATGCCATCGCCCCGCACGTAGACCAGCGTGTTGGCGGTTCCGAGATCGATGGCCATGTCCTGGCCAGCGAATGAAAGAAGGGTTTCAGCCATGGCTGACGATGACTCCCGCGACGACTCGGGGAGTGTAGGTGTCGACCAGATCTTGTGCCAGAGCGCCATTTCTCCCACCGAAGGGGGGAGTACCGGCGAAACCGGGAAGGGGAGACTCCTTTCCCCGCATCATCTCAACCGAAGAAGATGTCCAGCTCGCGGGACGCGCTTTCCGGCCCATCGGAGCCATGGACGAGGTTGTGAGTGACGATCAGGCCAAGGTCTCCCCTTATGGTTCCGGGAGCCGCCTTCTTCGGGTCGGTCGCCCCCATCAGGTCCCGGCAAACCGTGATCGCCGACTCCCCCGACCACTCCATGGCGATGACCGGGCCAGACGTGATGAAGTCGAGCAACTCGGGGAAAAAGGGCTTCTCCACGTGCTCCTCGTAGTGACGACGCGCCAGATCTTCGTCGATGTCGACCTTCCGGATCTTCTCCAGGGTCAGGCCCTTTCGCTCGAAGCGGGCGACGATCTCCCCCACCAGGCCCCGTGCGACACCATCGGGCTTGACCATGATGAAAGTGCTTTCGATTGCCATGTCGGCGGAGGGTACTTCAGCCCGGACCGCAGTCAGATCAGGAGCGCACGAGCCTCGCCGACGAGGTAGAGCGACCCGGCCACGAGAACCGCCCCGTCGGGTCCGGCCTCAGCACGCGCCATATCGAGGGCGATTTCCACGTCCTCGGCCTCGATCACGGTGACGTCGGTCAGGCCACTTATCCTCTCCGCGAGCACTGACGGTGGGACGGCCCGCTCCGTTTTGGGGGCAGTGGCGATTATCCCGGCCAGCAGCGGTTCGAGGCTTTCGACCATTGCCTCCACGTTCTTGTCACCCATGACGCCGAGCACCAATTGCCATCGGGTCGTCGGGTACTCCTCGTCGAGCGATTCGGCGAGGGCGTCCACGCCATCCGCGTTGTGGGCTCCGTCGACCATCACGAGCGGATGAGTACCCAGCACCTCCATTCGACCAGGCACAGTGGCGACCGCCAACGCATCTCGGATCGCTTCCTCGTCGAGCTTTCGTCCCAGCAGTGCCTCGGTGGCGGCCACGGCGTTCGCCAGGTTCACCAGTTGATACCTTCCGTGAAGGGGAAGGAAAAGGTCCTCGTACGTGTCCTCGGCGCCTCCGATGGTCAACAGCCAACCCCTGACTCCACGCTCGGCGTCGAGCACGGAGAAGTCTTTGCCGTAGTGACGGTGATGTATGCCGAGATCCCGGGCGCGGTGATCGGCGACTTCCAGCGCCGGGTCCGGCAATGGTCCACTGACCAGTGTCGCGTTGGCCCCTGCGATTGCGAGTTTCTCCCCGGCGATCGTGGCCACGTCCTCGCCGAGGTACTCAGTGTGCTCGATCCCGATGCTGGTCAGAACACATACCTCGGCATCCACGACATTGGTCGCATCGAGGCGTCCGCCCAAGCCCACTTCGAGCACCGCTGCATTGACGGCCTGATCGGCGAAGAAAGCGAAGGCGGCGGCCGTGGTGAGCTCGAAGTAGGTGTTTGGCTCCTCGCCGGCGTTGGTCCGTAGGTCGGCGAAGGCGGCCACGTCCGAGACGGCGAGGGCGAACTCCTCCTCCGTCGCCATGCGACCGTTGATCGCAAGCCGCTCTTCCACTTTCTCGAGGTGGGGGGAGGTGTAAGTGCCGGTGCTCAGGCCGTGGGCGACCAGGAGCAGGGTCGCAAACCGCGCAGTAGACGTCTTCCCGTTGGTCCCGGCCACATGGATTATCGGGTATCCCTCGTGGGGACGGCCAATGTCATCGAGCAGCCGATTGATGCGCTCCAAGCCTGGTTTGATGCCATGTGCGATGTGCCCATCGAGATAGGCAAGGGCGTCGGAATAGTTCATGAAAAGCCCCGGGAGGTTAATCCCGGGGCTTTGTCATCGATTTGCGCTTTGGCTTCAGCTGTCCTCGGCCTCATCTCGCCTGGCGCTGAGCAGCATCAGGCCGCCTAGGGCGAGGGACCCAAGGGCAACCGCTGCCAGCGCACCACCGTGGACACCTGTGAACGGAAGGACATCCACGCCATCGACCTGGTCCGGCGTCGTGGGCGGCGTGACCACCGTTCCTTCGACTTCGTCCGGCTTGTTCTCGGGGTCGGCACAGGCTTCGCTCGCCTGCGGGTACGAAACGGTGAGCACCGTGCTCGGGTTCACCTCGAAGAGAACACTGACCTCACCCCGCGCCCAGAGAAACCCGTCATCGGCCGCCACCCAGACACCGTCCTGGAGAATCCAGCCGGGCCAGTCGGGAGGTGTTTCGCTCGCCCCTGGCCACAGCACCGCTCCGCTCAGCGGCACATCCTCATAGACGACGTCGGCGCCTTCGGGGTTGAGGAACGTGATCGTCGCCGACTCCCCTGCTGGGTAGTCGATCGCGTACCTGAGGTACGGGATGTCGTTGAAGCACTCGGCCCCGATGGCCGCCAGATCGAGCTCCTCCGGGGTCGTTGGTGGAACGACCGTGGGCATGGTGGTCGAAGTCGTGGTGGTGGTGCCTGCACAGTCATCGTCGTCATCATCGTGATCGTCGCCGCCACGATTCTGAACGGCTAGCTCGGGGCATTCCTCCGAGGGCTCACAATCCTCATCATCCTGATGGTTCCCGCCACCAGTCTGAACTGCCAGCTCGGGACACTCCTCCGAAGGCTCACAATCCTCATCATCCTGATGGCTCCCGCCACCAGTCTGAACTGCTAGATCCGGGCACTCCTCCGAAGGCTCACAATCCTTGGGGTCATCGCTCCCGCCACCACTCTGGGCCGTGAGCTCCGGGCACTCTTCGGCAGGCTCACAATCCTCGTGATCGCCCCCGCCAGACGTCTGAACCGCCAGATCCGGACACTCCTCGGAAGGCTCACAATCCTCGGGATCATCGCCCCCGCCCGACTTCTGAACGGCAAGATCATCACACTCATTTGGCTCACACTCCTGGTAACCCGATCCAGCACTCTGGACATCGAGCTCCGTACAGTCCTCGCCTTGGTGATCGCTGTTCGTTTGCTGTCCGGTGGTCGCTGATGCCGTCCCGGAGAGAACGATCGACAGCGACGAAACCAGCATCAGAGCCATCATCAATGCGACGACGAAGCGAACCCGTCGCACGCTAACCCGCATGAATCCCATCCCTTCATTGCGCGTTGGGACGAGCCGGTCTCACCATTGGCTACCCCGCGACCCAGGTGACCGCTTACAGGCCGCGGGATCAATGCCTCCCTGTTTCCCCTTATGACCAGCCGCCCGAGGCCGGTCGCCGTCACCCTAACGGGCGCGGGTTACCTGCCAGTGTCATTGAGTCGAACTTCTCCGAATGCGCCCGAATGCGCTAGTCCGTGGCCAGCGATCAGGCCGATTTCTCGGCTGGTCCGTCCTCCACGCGCGCCGGCACCAGAGTGGGATTGACCTTCTCTGCGACCACATCGCGGTCGATGACGACCCTCTCCACATCCGTGCGGGAAGGCAGGTCGTACATCGTATTGAGTAGGACTTCTTCGAGAATTGCCCGGAGGCCGCGGGCCCCGGTCCCGCGCTTGATGGCCTGGGCTGCGATGGCATCGAGCGAGTCGGTCGTGAAGACGAGCTCGACATCGTCCATCTCGAACATTCGGGCGTACTGACGGGTCAGGGCGTTCTTCGGCTCGGTCAGGATCCGGATCAAGGCCTCCATGTCGAGGTCCTCGACGGTGGCCATCACCGGGAGTCGCCCGATGAACTCGGGGATCAGGCCGTACTTCATCAGGTCCTCTGGCATGACCTGGTTGAGCAAGTCGGATGGCCGCCCATCGGCCTTGCCACGGACTTCGGCGCCGAAGCCGACGCCACGACGTCCTACTCGATTGGCGATGATGTCCTCGAGACCGCCGAAAGCGCCGGCGCAAATGAAGAGGATGTTGGTGGTGTCGAGCTGGATGAATTCCTGATGGGGATGCTTACGCCCACCCTGAGGCGGGACCGAAGCCACTGTGCCCTCCAAGATCTTGAGGAGAGCTTGCTGCACGCCTTCTCCCGAGACGTCCCTGGTGATGGACGGGTTCTCGGCCTTGCGAGAGACCTTGTCGATCTCGTCGATGTAGATGATCCCCTGTTGGGCCCGGTTGACGTCGTAGTCGGCGGCCTGGAGCAACTTGAGGAGGATGTTCTCAACGTCTTCCCCGACGTACCCGGCCTCGGTGAGGCTGGTGGCGTCGGCGATGGCGAATGGGACGTTGAGCTGGCGGGCGAGAGTCTGGGCGAGAAGCGTCTTGCCCGATCCGGTGGGGCCGATGAGGAGGATGTTCGACTTCTGAAGCTCGACATCGCGCTGGACCTCGCCGCCACGGATCCGCTTGTAGTGGTTGTAGACAGCCACTGAGAGCTTCTTCTTGGCGTCCTCCTGGCCGACCACGTAGTCGTCGAGATATGAGTTGATCTCGACCGGCTTGGGCAGCTCGGTGAAGGTGATCTCCTCGGTGGCGGAGAACTCTTCTTCGATGATCTCATTGCAGAGATCGATGCACTCGTCACAGATGTAGACGCCGGGCCCGGCGATCAGTTTCTTGACTTGCTTCTGAGACTTCCCGCAGAAGCTGCACTTGAGCAGCTCACCGCCGTCACCGAGTCGTGCCATCGAGTTTTGAACCTCCTCAGGTGGAGGCTACCGCCGCAAGCTCCCGACGGGTGAGAATTCCGTCGATGCACCCGTATTCCTTGGCCTCGGCGGCGAGCATCCAGTAGTCACGCTCGGTGTCCGTCGCGATCTTCTCGTAGGTCTGACCCGTGTGCTCGGCGAGGATCTGGTTCAACGACTCTCGCATCTGGACGATGAGCCTGGCCTGGATTTCGATGTCCGAAGCCTGGCCTTGGGCGCCGCCATGGGGCTGGTGGAGCATGACCCGGGCATGAGGCAGGGCGTACCGCTTGTCCTTGGCCCCGCCGGCGAGGATGACCGCAGCCGCCGACGCGGCCATTCCCATGCACACCGTGTTCACGTCTGGCTTGATGTACTGCATCGTGTCGTAGATGGCGAACAAGGAAGTGATCGAACCGCCCGGAGAATTGATGTAGAGGAAGATGTCCTTGTCCGGATCCTCTGACTCGAGGTGAAGGAGCTGGGCCATGATCAGATTGGCGATGGTGTCGTCGATCGGGGTGCCAAGGAAGATGATCCGGTCCTTGAGGAGCCGGCTGTAGATGTCGAAGTAGCGCTCACCCCGACTCGTCTGCTCGAAGACTGTGGGGATCACATAGTTCTGGAACTGGTCGTTCATTCTTCTTCCTCCGCCGCTGTCGCAGCCACCTCGCCGATTGGCACTCCACCCATCGGGATCTCCCCGACCGGCTCGGCCTCGACGATCTCAGCCTCGACGATCTCGGCCTCGACTTCCGTCACATTCATTTTCAAATCGATCGGGTTGCCGTCTTCGTCGACCGGATTCGCTGCCGAGAGGATGGCGTCCAACGCCCTGTTTCTGAGAATATCACCGGCCACCGCCAATTCCCGGCCGCTTTGCCGGAAGGCCTGCAGATAGGCAACCGGGTCGCCGGAACGGGCGGCCGCGTTCTGGATCACCGCCGAGACATCCTCGGGGGTGACGTCGATCCCCGCATCCTTGGCGACGGCCTCGAGAACCAGCTGGTTCCGCAGGGACAGCTCGGCCTGTTGGCGAAGATCGTCGAGGAACTGCTCCTGATCGATTCCTGAGGCCTGGAAGTAATCGTCGAGGGTCAGCTCGCTGTCTTCGAGACGGTGAACGAACCGATGGAGGTGTTCGTCCATCTCAGACCGGACCAGTCCCTCGGGCAATTCGATCTGTACCTGATCGACCAGCGTGCTGAGTGCCCTCTCGGCATACTGCCGTGAGACTGACTGCAGTTTGGCTTCGGCGAGGCGCTCATCCAGCTCCGCCTTCAGCTCCTCCACTGTGTCGAACTCGGTGTTCTCATCCACCCAGGCATTGTCGAGCTCGGGGAGGATCCGCTCCTTCACCTCGTTGACGATCACCTCGAAGCCGACCTGCTCCCCGGCACGGTCGCCGAAACCGACGGGCAACGGAGCCTCGAAGTTGAGGACGGTACCCGGCTCGGCTCCTTCGAGGAGCTCATCTATGCCTTCGACGAAGAGGCCCGACCCGACCTCATAAAGCAGATCTGCGGCATTAGCCCCTTCCACCGATTCGCCATCCTTGGTTGCCTTGACGTCCACGGAGACGAAATCGCCGGACGCCGCCGGCCGGTTTGCCTCCTCCACGGTGGCGAACTGCTCGAGCATGCGCTCGACCTGCTGGTCGAGCTCTTCGGGGGTGACGACTGGTGAGGTCACTTCGACTTCGCGGTCCCGATAGTTGGGGAGGTCGATTTCGGGCCACAGGGTCACCTTGATCTCGACCTCGACCCCGCCGTCGACATCGTTCAGCGCTTCGAGTTGAGGAGTGACTGCCGGTCGCAACTCCTCGTCGTTGAGGATCTCGCTCAGCGCCGGTGGAACGAGGTCATCGATGACTTCACTCCGCAATCGGGCCGGGCCCACCGCGGCTTCGATAACAGGCAATGGCGCCTTGCCCGGGCGGAAGCCTTTCAGCTTCATGTCCTGGGATAGCTTGCGTGCGGTCGCAGCCTTGCCGGCCGTGATCTGGTCGTCGGTTAGTTGAAAGGTGACCAGACGCTCGAACGGGCCTGTCTCGGTGACTGTTGTTGTCATTTGTCTTCCTGGTTGTCATGAAGAAGGGCGCATCCCTGCGCCCTTCCCCTGGGGTGACCGACGGGATTCGAACCCGCGACTTCCTGGACCACAACCAGGTGCTCTAACCGGGCTGAGCTACGGCCACCATGTCTCGAATGGGTCTTACCTTCGCGCCCCCGGGAGGACTCGAACCCCCAACCTGCGGATTAGAAGTCCGCCGCTCTATCCAATTGAGCTACAGGGGCAGGACTGACTCGACCCCGGAGGGCGACCCATTCGAGCGGGTGAAGGGAATCGAACCCTCACCGCCAGCTTGGAAGGCTGGAGCTCTACCATTGAGCTACACCCGCGGGACACGTCATTGTAAAGCCCCGGTCGGGCTGGTCGGATTCGAACCGACGATTCCTGTCACACCCCTGCGTCATCATCGATTCAATGACGACGCAAGACTTGAGACGTTGCGCCCGTTGTCAACAGTGGCTCCCGCTAGAGGATTTCAATTTCCGCGACAAGACTCAGCGGTTGCGCCAGAGCCATTGCCGCTCCTGCTCGAGGCTCAACTGGCGGGAGTGGTACGCCGTACCCAAGAACAAGGCACACCACATCGAGGTTCTCGAAACACGGCGCCGGCGTCTCCGCCAGAAGAATCGGGAATACGTACGTCAACTGAAGTCGCAACCTTGCACTGACAGCGGAGGTCGGTTTCCG
>JALDXP010000060.1:0-11842 GCA_032154885.1 Actinomycetota bacterium | reverse complement strand
TGGGGCGACCTCACCGTGGTGGCGACGATTCACCCCTCGGCTGTGCTGCGTGCCACCGAGCCCGACGACCGTGAGCGGTTGCGAACCTCCCTCGTAGAAGACCTCGTCACGGCCCACCAGCTGATCGGCAAGCCCCGGAAATAAGAGGGAGGCCCAATCGTCCTCGGCCGATTGGGCCCCGCTCGAAGCCGATACCTGAGCCGCGGAGCTGGCCCGGTACCGCCATTCCTGCTTTTCCCGCCACGCCGATGGGCGAAACGGACTCAGGCTTCGGGGCGGACCCTCACACAGCAGTACGCCTCGGATGGCTCGAGAAAGGCCGTGCGCCCGTCGCCGGACGCCTCGAGCATCCCTTCCACGAGGCCAAGGTTCAGGTTGCACACTGTGCGCTGATCCTGGGTCTTGAGGACGTGGAAGGGGCAATTCCGGAACCGGATCTCCCCTTCCTCCATGACCGGGTCGTAACCGGTCTCAAGTAGCGCCCGCTCCAGACCCACCTCTCCCAGCTCGGCGCCGATCCGGCGAGCTGCTGCAGCAAGGTCCTTTCGCTTGATCGCCCCCGTCGAGACCACATCGAGGAGGATTCGAGCGGCGAGCCCGTACCGGCGTGGGGGCAGAGAAACCTCACGATCACGGTCTGTTCTCTTGTAGAGCTTGGCTGGCCGGCCGGCGCCGGGGCCCGTCCGACCACTGCGTCGAAGGAACTCGACCTCGACGAGACCCTCCTCGGCCAGTCGGTCCAGGTGATAGGCCGCGGTCTGGCGCGGAATCCCGAGGGCGTCGGCCGCCTCGTCCCGCCCGATGGGCTCACTTGACATCGAGACGAAGGCGTAGAGCCGTCGGCGGGTCGGGTCATTAAGTGAGCCCATAGCGCCGAGATCGGCATCGAGATGGTTTTCGTCCATGAGATCACTCTAAAACGCGACCTGGTTGACACTAGATTCTCGAGATGTAAAAATAGTTTTCATCATTCTTAGAAGGAGGTCCGGACAATGACGACAGCCACCACCGTTGCTCCCCAGACGACAATGGTCACAGAGTCGAAGCGCGCCTATCAGATCCTCCACCTCGGATACGCGGTTGCGCCGATCCTCTTCGGACTGGACAAGTTCTTCAATGTCATGACCGATTGGGTTGAATTCCTGCCCACATTCGTCACTGATAACGTGAGTGGGTCGGTGGTCATGGGCGTCGTCGGTGTCATCGAGATCGTGGCCGGTATCGGGGTCTGGCTTCGGCCCAAAATCTTCGCACCGGTCGTCGCCGCCTGGCTAGGTCTGATCATCATCACCCTGATCCTGGCCGGTGGCTTCTGGGACATCGCCCTGCGCGACTTCGGCCTGCTCCTCGGAGCCCTCGCCCTGTGGCGTCTGGCTCGGGCCCACGCCTGACCAACCCGTTTTGGCGCGGATGCCGCTAGCGCAGTGCCCGCATGAACCCGTCGCGGGAGCCGAGGTAGATCGACTCGTTCCACACAACCGGGGTGGCTTCGAGACAGGCCTCGCCCAGACTCAAGGACCAATCCATGACCGGAGCACGGGGATCGGCCAGCGAGTAGGCCCTCACGTCGCCGAGACACGTGGCGGTGACCAGAGTGTCGTCGACGATCGCCGGGGAAGACCAGGAGTGAAAGCCGACCTCGTCCTGCCAGAGGAGCGTCCCGTCGGCGGCATCAACCGCGATCAGCGACCCTTGATGCGTGTTGACATAGACGACTCCGTTGCGCACCGCGGGTGTCGACCACGAGCCGGCATCCGATGATCCCGCGGTGAGGTCGAGGCCCCACACCCTGGGGTCACCGTCGGAGTAGGGATTCAGCTTGATCAATTGGCCCACGGCCAGATTCCGCTCGATCTCGGTCGCGCTCATCTGCGACGGCTCATGCTCGATGGAGACATAAATCATCCCGTCGGCGTCGGCGACCATCGTGGCGTCGATGTCACCACCGGCGTAGTAGTCGAAGACGATCGGCGCATTCCCGTTGCGGACATCAGATACGTCCATTCCCACGATCCGGCCGCCGGAGTTGGAGAAATAGACTCTCTCGTCGAAGACCAGGACCGAACTCTCGATCGAGACATTTCGCCCTGAATTGGCAAGGAGCGCTTCGTTGTAGCCGGGCTGCTGGACCAGCTTGACCGGATCGACGACAACGTTGCCCTGGGCGTCATAACCCCGATTGAGTTGGATGGCGAAGAACCAGCCATTCTCACCGCCCTCGTACATGATGTCGTCGACGATTGCGGGGTTCGAGTCCCAGTCGTCGTTCCAGATTCCGTTCACCTCGTTTGCGTCCATCGACCAGAGCACTGTCGGCTCCTCACGGTCCAAGGCCAGTATCCGCAGCTGGTTGTCTCTCGAGCCGAAGTACAAGAGCGGGAATCCGTCCGGGTCGAGGCTGACCGAACCCTTGATGATGTCACCGGTCTGGAACTCGGGTCGAAGGTCTTGCCCGGTCTCGGCGTCGACGAAGTGGACCGCAGAGTCGTAGGCGCCGAAGATCAGCTCCGTCACGCCGTCGGGGCGCTCCCATACCGCGGGTTGGCCGGTCCAACCCATCCCGCACCAGATCCTGGACACACCACCCTCCGAGGATGGACTGCACATCTGCTCGTCGGGATAGCGCCAAGCCACCGTTGGACTATGGGGCACCGGGCCCGACCCGTAAAAGGTCCTGGTCGGGTTGCCTCGGAACATCGTCATACCAACGGTTGTCCCCCACGGTCGACCGACGGTGAACCCTGGGACCGTCCCCGGCTCCCGATCCTGGGGAGGCGCAGTGGTGGTAATGGTCGGTGACGGGGTGGTTGCCGGCTGGGTGGGATCGGATCCGGTCGAAACCGCAGCCGTGCTCGTAGGAAATGCAGACAGACCGGTCACCGAAGTCGTCGGTGGGGCATCGCCACGAGTCACGAAGTAGACCGCCAACCCGAGAACGAATCCGGCGGCGACGATCATGATCACTCGGCCGGCTCTCTCGTTCAATGCCTCGTCCTCCTACGACGGCGCAGCGCACTCGGCCTCGCCGGTGAGGACAGGATGCCCGTGCGTCTCGATGTATGCGGGGATCAAACAGGAATCGATCGTCCCGTCCGGGGCTATCACTGCCCTGGCGACGGCGGTGGTCGCACTGGCAACGGAGTTGTGGGGCCAGACGAAGTTCCCCAGCGACCAGAAGACCGCCGCATCGCCGACCGTCTCCAGCGGCTGCATCCGATGGGGGTGGTGCCCAAAGATGATGTCCGCGCCCGCCTCGATCATGGCGTGGGCCCGATCGATGTCGTCCTGACGGGGCGTCGTGTCGAGCTCCATCCCCCAGTGGATCGTGACGACGACGAGATCTGCCACTTCCTCGGCCGCGGCCACCGCTTCGACCATCGTCGGAGTGTCGTCTCCGTTCCGCATCCCGGGCGTGTCGGCGGTGGCATACCAGCCGTCATCGGGGGCGACTCCTCCGAATCCGACCACTGCAACTCTCCAGCCGTTGATGTCGAACAATGCCGGCGCACCTGCCTCGGCTGCGTTGCGCCCGGCTCCGACTGGCTCGATCCCGGCGGCGAGTAACTGGTCCCGACCGTCGACCAGGGCCTCCTTACCGAAGTCGCCGGAATGGTTGTTGCCCAAATTGCCCACCTCGATGCCATTGGCCTCGATCGACGGGAGGGACTCGGTCGGGCAGCGGAACACGAATGCCTTGTCCAGGGGAGAGCCCAAGTCGGATGTGACACACTCGAGATTGATCACGGTGAGGTCGTCTTCGAGGAACAGCCCGTTCAGGCCCGACCAGGCGTGATCCCACCCCTCGGCCGCAAGAGCCGGGATGTATTCGGGGTCCATCGCGACATCCCCGGTGCCCTGGATGACCAGATGTCCCTTCTCCGGGAGGGTGGTGGGTGTGGTCGATGTGGTCGTGCTCGTCAAAGGCAGGGTCGTCGTGGGCGAGATCGTGGTGAGAAGCGGGAGGGTCGTGGTCGAGGGCTCCGCCACTGCCGCAACAGTGGTCGGGGTGGTTGCCGCATCGGTGCTCAGACTCCAGAGGATGAAGGCGACGACGCCAGAGAGGACGCCACCGATCAAGATGATGAGCCAACGGAAGGTGCGAGTCACGCTCGAAGGACGGTAATAAGGCGTGGGTCCTAGACCTACCACCTACGACGGCCGGGGGCCTACAAGATCTGACTCAAGAACAGCTTGGTGCGCACTTCCTGTGGGTCGGTGAAGAAGTGCTCCGGGGTGCCCACTTCAACGATCTCGCCTTCGGCCATGAACACCACCCGGTTGGCCACAGCTCGGGCAAAGCCCATCTCATGGGTCACGACGATCATGGTCATACCGCCCCGGCCCAGCTCGACCATGACGTCGAGCACCTCTTTGATCATCTCCGGATCGAGAGCCGAGGTCGGCTCGTCGAAGAGCATGACCTTGGGCTGCATGGCCAGGGCTCGGGCGATGGCGACCCTCTGCTGCTGGCCACCGGATAGCTGCCCCGGATACTTACGGGCTTGCTCCGGGATCTTCACCCTGGTCAGCATCTGCATCGCCAGAGCCTCGGCTTCCTTCTTCGGCATCTTCCGTACCTGGCGCGGAGCAAGCATCACGTTGTCGAGCACGGTGAGATGTGGAAAGAGATTGAACTGCTGGAACACCATGCCGGTCTCCCGGCGGACCTCCTGGATGTTGCGGACGTCGTCGGACAGGTCGATCCCATCGACCACCACCCTGCCGCCGTCATGCTTCTCGAGACGGTTGATGCAGCGGATCAGGGTGGACTTCCCGCCACCGGAGGGGCCGATGACCACCACCACTTCTTGACGGCCTACCCGCATGTTGATGCCCTTCAACGCCTGGAAGTCGCCGAAGAATTTGTCGACCTCCTCCAATTCGATGATGGTCTGGCCGGTTGCGAGGGTCGCATCGGTGTAGTCCGTCTGTGACGTCATCGCTCGCCCACTCCCAATCGTCGCTCCAGTCTCCGGGACTCACGTGACATCGTGTAGGAACCGACCCAGAAAATCAGGCCGGCGAACCCCAAGGTCACAACGAAAAGGCCCTTGCCCAGGAAGTCGGGTTGAGAGTTGACGATGAATGTCGCATCCAGCAACTCGGTGACACCGAGAATCGCCACCAGGGTCGTGTCCTTGAACAGACTGATGAACTGTCCAACCATGGCCGGGATAGTGGCCCGAAGAGCCTGGGGGAGCACGATCAGCCGCATCGTCTTCAATGGGGCCAACCCGACCGCTTGGGCCGCCTCCACCTGACCGGATGGGACCGCCTGGAGCCCGCCCCGTACCACCTCGGCGATGTACGCCGCCTCGAACGCGGTGATGGCAATGAGCATCCGCGTGACCAGACCCGGTCTCAGGTCTCGAGGAAGGAGGAAACCGAGGGCGAAGGCGCCAGCGAGGAGCAAGGTGATGAGGGGCACGCCCCTCACGAACTCGATGTAGCCCACCGAGATGGTTCGGATCACGGGGAGCGAGGATCTTCTTCCCATCGCCAGCAGTAGTCCGAGTGGGAAAGCGAACATGATCCCAGCCACGGTTAGGAAGAGATTGAGCTGAAGACCGCCCCATCCCTCCCACCCAACGCCACCAAACCCGGCTAGCGCGAGGTAGGCGCCGAGCAGGAGGAGGAGGGCAATCAGCCACGTCCACCGCCTCACCGCTCCGGGCAGGGCCCGTCCCAGGTAGTACGACCCGACGCCGATCGCGGCCGCACCGATCGTGAGCAAGGCCGGGAGGATCGTCGTGGTGAATGCGAGGATGATCACCACGAGGGCGATGATGGGCCAGAAGCGCAGAACGATTTGGCCAAACGGCGTTCGGATCCTGGGGAGCCCGGCCTCGATGGCCCGGTCCCGAGCCCCTGCCGAGACCGACCCCGCCACGACGCCGATCATCGCGGCGATGAGATAGGTGGACGCCCACGGGCGCCACAGCTGATCAGCGGGGAACTCCCCGATCATGAACAACCTCAGGTTGACCCGGATGATCTCGAAATCCGCCGTCACGAGCCAACGCGCCACGGCAACCAACGCCAACAGGAGGAGGACCGCCAGAGCAACGGTGAGAACCGCGTTGTACCACGTGTTGAACAGGTTCTTCCGAACCCAGTCCATAGGCCCGCGGGCGGGCTCTACTTCGACCGTGAGCTCTTCGAACACCGGAGTCTCGATGGTCATCGAGTCACCAGCCGCATCCGGCGGTTGACGACGTTGACGACAAGAGAAATGAGCAGAGAGATGGCCAGATAGATCCCCATCAGGATGAAGATCATCTGTGGGGCAGGCTGCCCGTTGCCAATCGTCTGGAAGGTGATGCGGGTCACCTCGGCGTATCCGATAGCGATGGCGAGCGATGTGTTCTTGGTGAAGTTCAGGTATTGGCTGATGATGGGTGGGATTGCGATCCGCAACGCCTGGGGCATGACCACGTAACGGAGACGCTGGAAGGGGGAGAGGGCGATGGCGTTCGCCGCTTCGGTCTGCCCCTTCGGCACGGCGAGGATGCTCCCTCGGACGATCTCGGCCACGTGTGAAGCGGTATAGAGGACCAGGGCGATCAAAACCGCGAAATAGGCGGCGAGCCCGGCGTATCCGCCTTCGAGGGCCCTGCCGTCCAGCACCGGGCGTGAGAGACCGATCGGTCCCCCGAGTACGAGGAAACCGATCAGGGAGATCGTCGAGAACACACCGAGTGACCAGAGGAACCGATGGTGATGCTCGCCCGTCCGCTCCGAGCGCCGCGTTCTCCACCACCACACCACTGCAGCGACCAGGAAGGCGCCGGCCATGATGAGCAGAAAAGGCCCGAAATCGGGCTGGGCGGTGAATCCGACCACGGCAAGGTAGCGGTTGTTGACGATCAGGAAGCCGCCGAGGTTGATCGATTCCTGGAGCACGGGGAATTGGAGGACGACCGCGTAGAACACGAAGAAGATGATCAGCAGGGGTGGGATGTTGCGCAGGATCTCTACATACAGGCCGGCCGCCTTGGCCACCAGCCAGTTGGTGGAGAGACGGGCGACCCCCACCAAGACGCCGATGATGGTGAGCAGCGGGATACCCACGACCACCAGGGCCAGCGTGTTCTTCACCCCGACCAACAATGCCCGCCAGATGGTGGCGCCCGAGCTCAAACCCGAACCGGGGATGTCCACGCCGATCGGTTGGCTCAGGAATTGAAAACCGGTTGGGAGACCTGCGGCGCGCAGGTTGTTGGTCAGGTTGAACCACAGGACATAGGCAACCACGGCGACTATTGCCGCGGCCACCACCTGAGCCCCCAGACGCAGCACCCGCACATCCCTCCACAAGGGAGGACTTGTGCGGGTCTCCTCGACCGTCATCAAACCATCATGCGGGATTCGACGGGTTGAGCCCCTCGCCGGTCTGACGAGGGGCTCAACTCCATTTGGGTCATCTGTTAGCGGTAGGGCGGGGCGTAGAGCAGGCCGCCGTCGGTCCACAGGGCGTTGTACTGACGGGGAAGGCCCAGTGGGCTTCCCTCTCCGACATTCCGATCGAAGATCTCGGCGTAGTTGCCGACCTGCCCCACCACCTGGGCGGCGTAGTCAGTGGGGAGACCGAGACCCGGATCGAATGGCGCCGTGCCCTCGTCCGTCTCGACGTCGAGACCGAGGAATCGCCTGATGTTGGCGTCCTCGGTGTCGGCGAATGTGTCCACATTGGTGGAGTCGATGCCGAACTCCTCGGCCTGGATGGTGGAGAGCACGATCCAGTCGACCGCCTGGGCCCATTGCGAGTCACCGTCGAGGACAGCCGGGCCGAGTGGTTCCTTGGAGAACACCTCTTCGAGGATCACCAGCGCTTCGGGACCACCCTGATCCTCTGGCCAGGCCGACTGGATGCCGGCTAGCTGGGACTTGTCGGAGGTCCAGCCGTCACATTGTCCCTCGATGAATGCCGCCTGGATCAGCGGGTTCTCCTCGAAGGTCAACGGGGTGTAGGTGATTCCGGCCATTCGGGTGGTCAGGTTCAACTCGGTCGTCGTCCCCGACAACACACAGATCGTGGTGTCGGTCATCTCGTCGATCGTGGTGAAACCACTGTCGGCGGACACCATCATCCCCTGCCCGTCGTAATAGGTGGTAGTGAGGAAGGTCGCGGCATTACCACCGTCACGACTAGACGTGAAGGTGGTGTTCCGGACCAAGACATCTACTTCACCTGACTGAAGTGCCGTGAATCTCTGCTCGGCGGTCAGATCGACGAACTCCACGGCGGTGGCGTCACCGAGGACACCGGCCGCAATTGCCCGGCAGAAGTCGATGTCGAAGCCGACGTGCTCACCGGCCTCGTCGACGAAGCCGAATCCTGGGACCGCGTTGTTGACGCCGCAGAGCAAGCTGCCCCGCGCCTGGATCTCGGCCAATTTGCCCTCCCCGGCAGGTGCCTCCTCGCCGGCTGTCGTGGTGGTCTCCTCGCCGGCGGCGCTGGTCGTTGTCTCCTCGCCGGCGGCTTCGGTCGTCTCCGGCGTCTCACCGCTGGTGGTGGTCGTCGTGTCAGCCGCTTGTGTACATGCGGCCAGGACGAGCATCAGGGCGGTCAAGGCGGCAAAGAGCTTGCTTGCCTTCATCACTACCTCCGTTGGATCGTGTGGTGGGCGTCACGAGGCCACGTATCGCACCGGGGGCGACCCTAGCCACTGTGTGCCGCGACGGGTCCTGTTCGGTAGCCTGATATGACTTTCCGGGAGGCCTCCGTGTCAGAACGCATCGTTGCGCGGATCGTGTGGGTGCTCGCCGCCCTGGCCCTCGCCGTCACCGCATTCGCGGTCTGGTACGACCTGCGCCACACACTCAGCGACGGCGCACCGCTGTTCGTCGCCGCCGACGCCAGCGCCTGGGCTCTCCTTCCCGCGGTCTTCGTCCTCACCGGGGCGCTGATCGTGTCCCGTCAGCCCCGAAACGTCATCGGGTTGTTGTTGATGATCCCCGGTCTTCTCATCCTCACTGCCGGTGTAGTCGATCTGGCTTTCGGATCACTCGCCGAAGGACCACCACCCCAGGGTCTGACCCCGGGCCTATGGATCCGCCTCTGGTTTGACAACTGGTCCTGGGTGCTCCTCATCTTCCCCATCTTCCATCTGATGCTGGTCTTCCCCACCGGGAAGCTGCTCTCCGCACGTTGGCGGTGGTTGGTGGGGGTGGAGATCGGCATGGTGCTGTTCATGATGTTCAGCGCGGCGTTCAGCGATCAGATTGGGCCGCTCGATGTGCCCGAGGAAGATGCCTGGGTCCTGCCCAACCCGATCGGGTTCATTCCCGAGAGCTTCTTCGAGGGACTCTTCACCACTGTTTGGGGGGCTGGTCTGGTCGCGTTGTCGGCTCTCGCTTTGTTGGCGATGGTGAACCGCTTTCGCCGTGCTTCTCAAACGGAGCGTCAACAGATCAAGTGGTTGCTCTTTGCGGTCACGGTATTCGCTCTGATCTACGGGATCGCCGGGGTGACCGCGGAGGAAGGGCTCGAAACCGGCGGGTTGGGCGACCTCCTGTTCGTGATCTCGGTGATGGGCATCCCGGTGTCTATCGCCGTCGCCGTGCTCAGGTTCCACCTCTACGACCTCGACCGGATCATCCGGCGAACGCTGCTCTACGCGGTGCTGACCGGTCTCCTCATCGGCATTTTCGCCCTGTCCGTGTTCGTCATCCAAGGTGTGATCGGCGGCGTCGTCGGCGAGGATTCGCCGCTCGGAGTGGCCGTGTCCACCCTTCTCGTCGCCGCTCTCTTCAATCCCCTGCGCCGGCGTCTCCAAGCTCTGATCGATCGGCGCCTGTACCGGGGCAAGTACGACGCCCAGAGGGTCATCGACGAGTTCGTCGCCACCGCCCGGAACGAGGCGGACATGAGCTTGCTCTCGGCCGACCTGCTCGATGTGGTCGACCAAACGGTCCAGCCGTCGCTTCAGGGGTTGTGGATCAAAGGGGCCGAGACCCAGGACGCCTGACCGGTCACGTGACCTCCGCCATCAGTCGCAGGAAGCGCCGCGCCCTTTCCGTAGTGGGATTGACCAGGACCTGATCCGGAGAGCCCTCCTCGACAACCCGTCCCTCGTCCATGAAAAGCACGCGGTCAGCCACGTCCCGGGCAAAGGCGAGCTCATGGGACACGACGATCATGGTCATTCCCTCCGCGGCAAGGGTCTTGATCGCACCAAGAACCTCGCCGACCAGCTCCGGGTCCAGAGCCGAGGTTGGTTCGTCGAAGAGCATCAAGGAAGGGTTCATGGCAAGGGCCCGAATGATGGCCACCCGCTGCTGCTGTCCACCGGAGAGGCGATCCGGGTATTCGTCACGCTTGTCGGCCAGGTCGAAGCGGTTGAGGAGGTGCTGGGCTGTGATCTGGGCTTCCTCCTTGGAGATCTTCAGCACCTTGTTCGGGGCCAGGGTGATGTTGTCCAGGACGGACAGATGAGGGAACAGGTTGAATGATTGGAACACGATGCCGATGCGCCGACGAGCGTCGTCGGCGTCGAACTCGGGGTCCGCGATGTCCACGCCGTCGAGAAGGATCTCACCGTCGTCGACCGGCTCGAGGAGGTTGATGCATCGGAGCAGGGTCGACTTCCCCGACCCCGAGGGCCCCACCACCGCCAAGACTTCGTGCGTGGAGAGGGCGAGACTGACGTCGGCGAGGACGACGAGGTCGCCGAACTGCTTCCAGACACCACGCACATCGAGAAGGGCACTCACAAGGAGGTCCCGGTGGTCCGTTCCCGCTGGCGCCGGATCAGATAGTCGGTGAACCTGGCCAGGGGAATAGTCACGAGCATGAAGAGAAAGGCTGCGGCCAGATACGCAGTGAAGTTGAAAGTCTCGGCGACGTAGATCTGAGATCGGCGGAACGCCTCCTGGACCCCTAGTAGAGCGAGGAGGGCCGAGTCTTTCTGGAGGGCGACGAAATCATTGAGCAGCGGGGGGATCACCCGTCGCACCGCCTGGGGCAGCACGACCCATCTCATCGACTGGGCGGAGCTCAGCCCCAGTGAGCGAGCCGCGGATGTCTGGCTCTCATGAACCGAGTCGATGCCGGCCCGATACACCTCGGCGACGTAAGCCGAGTATGAGACGACGAGAGTCGTGATGGCCCAGAACTCCTGGCTATTCGGCACACCTTGCAACCTGAGCGCAGGCACACCGAACCCGAGGAGGAAAAGCAGGATGATCGTCGGGATGCCCCGGATGATGTCGACATAGGCAGTCGCGGCCAGTCGCAACGGCGTCAGCACCGGAGCCCGGCTGCTTCGTATGACCGCCAGGATGAGGGCAACGATGAGAATGAAGACCTCGGCGATGAGGAAGATGCGGACGTTGCGTACAAACCCGGTGAGGATTTCCGGGAACGACGCCTTGAAATCCTCCCAGCTGAAGAAGGACTCGCGGACCGTGGGCCAGCCCGGCGAGTTGACCACCACCAGGATGACGACCCCGAACACCACAACCGTGCTGACGGCACCGATGAGCAAGGAACGGCGGCGCTGCCGATTCTGATAGGCGAGACGCCGGGCCCGGCCCGGCGAGACGCCCGGGTCCCGGAGCGGCGCCTCGGCCTCGGTCATTCAGACGCGCTAGTTGGTCTCGATGATCGGGGCCTCGACCACATCGGACAGCCACTCCTGCTGGATGGCTTCGAGATCGACGTTGGCGAGTGCCTCGTTGACGCAGTCTCGCAACGGGTTGCCCTCTTCGAAGACCATCCCGAACTGCTCACTCTCCCCCGCTGACGGGAATTGGGCTATCACAGTCGAGCCCTCGATCTCCACCGCCGATACGAAGAAGGCCGTCGGGAGGTCGAGCACGAGGCCATCGAGCTGGCCGG
>JALDXP010000059.1:0-11895 GCA_032154885.1 Actinomycetota bacterium | reverse complement strand
TTGACGTCGGAGATAGCCGAGCCGACATCGACCCGAATCGTGGCGACGAGGGAACCCAGGCTCGCCACTAGATCACTCCCTCCCCATCATGTCCTTGAACTGGCCGAACGAGATGACGTTGGTGGTGACGGCGGCAGGTGCGGCCGCCTTGCGCTCCGGTCGGGGGTAGGGCGTGAAGGTGCCGATGTTCTTCGCCCCATACGCCTGCAACATCACCCGAGTCAGCGCATTCAGTTGGTCGGCAATGGTCGCCAAGAGCTCGTGCTCCTGGGTCCACTGATACTTGAACTCGTCGAGAGCCATCTCGAAGGCAAGATCGGACGCCAACAGGTCCTCGACCGACAGCCCGGTCAGCATCGCAATTTGGATGACCTTCCGGGTCAGGTAGGGCGGGCTTCACTCTCCTCGGCCTCCTGCTGCTCCTCGCTGAGGATGGCCTCGAGGCCGTCCAACCAAACGTCGAACGTATCCGGCTTCCCGGCGGCGTACCACGCCAGCTCGTACATCTCCGAGACAGGGCGATCCCCGCCTCCCATCCCCGTCAGGGGCTTGCCGGTTGCGGCTTCGTAATCGACCTGGGCGCGAGGCGTCAGCTTTACTTTTTCAGTCCGTCCGTCGAGGAACTCGACGGTGAACGTCGGTGCGGGCATGTCTATCTCCTGTGGTGGTGGCGACCACACGGGCAGGGAGCTTGGAGAGAAGTAATCCCTCCAACTCCCCGTCCGAGTGGACATCGATCAGACGGTGGAAACGTCTGAAGCTGGCTCTGCGGCCCAGGTGGCCCCGTTGTAGACGAACGCCTTGTAGGTGTCCGTCCCATCGTCGAACCACACCACATCGTCCGCGGTCCACGTTCCCGAGGGGGGAGTGACCGAGGGATCGACGGTGGTGAGGCCGACCGCTGCCGGGATCGGGGCGACGACGATGGTCGAATCGACCCAGTTGCCCGCGATCGTCACCCACACATCGCCAGTCGAGGAATCGACCAGCAACGAGCCGTCCTCCTCCGAGGAGGGGCCAGCGACCGGGGCGGCGCCAAGGTCGGCACCGGGCACACCCGCTCCGCCGCCGCTGATGGAGCCAGGCAAGGTGCCTTCGCCCATCGCCGGGTCGTCGGAGAGGATGCGGTACTTGGGCTCATTCGCCAAGACCCCGAACGTGACCGGGTAGGTCAGCGCATCAGTTCGGACCAGGGTCCACGTCACGTCACCCTCGACCTGGGCGCGGGGGATGACGTAGCGGTAGTTGAGCGTGCCGTCGGCGAAATCGACGATCAGTGTCCGGACCAGGTTCTCGCCCGCGATCGGCAGATACTCGAACACGCCGGGCGACGGCTCCGAGAACGACCCACCCCCGAGGGCCAAGAGGAGCGAGTCGGCGTTGGTCTGCATGAGCGCAAACGTCAACGTCATCGGCTCTCGGGAGGAGAGGACTCGAACCTTGTCGCCCTGCCAGGCGTCGAGGTCCTCGCTCTCACGAGAGAAGGTGAATCCGACACCATCGGTCGTGACATAGCCCATGTCGACGAAGCCAGGTGGCGGAGCGGTCAGGTCCGAGGGGATTGCGGCCCCTTCTGGTGCGGCCCACACGTGACCCGCTCCGGCAACGCGAACCTCGCTGCCCAGCAATGCATTCGGCATCCGATGTGCCGCCTTTCTCTAGGGTCCCGATGCTCTGATTCGCGCCGAGACGATCCAATGTGGCTTCGGCGGTGTCCACTCCGCATCGAAGCCACTCCTAACCCCGAAGGGTTCCACCGTCGACACCACCCCTTCGGGGTAGGTCGCATTCTCCAAAGCCAGCAGCGCCGTCTGTAGAGCTGCGGCAATCCCTGATGCCTCGATGTGCGTGTCTGCGTGCACATCGACCTGGCCATCATACGTAAACCACTGGAGGGTCGGTTGCGCCATCGCATCGGCGTTCGGGTAGTTGACCCGAAGGGCGGGGAGAGTGACGCGATCTGGGTATTTGCGCGCGTAGATGCGCGCCCCAACCTTGTCGGCCAGGTCGTCGTTGGCCCGGAGCTCGCGGACCAAGAGGCCGTGAACGTCGATGATGCCGGGGCCGGGAGAGGTGATCATGCGTCGGCAACCTCCCAAGTCGCATCGGATCGGGCGGCGACCGCGGCGAACGCCCCGGTGAAGAACCGGGTGGTGGGGAACCCGTCGAGGCCGTATTGGAAGTTTTCCGAGTTGGGATGGTCGGCAACGACCAACCCGATCAGCTGTACCGAGGCCGGGTTGCCCTCTCGGGCGGGGAGGGGCCAAGCCTGCGGCTCTTTCACCAACAGCCGCTTCGCCACCGCATCCGGGTCGGTAGACCAATAGATCCTCTTGCCCCCTGCCGACTCGGTGACGGCGGTGTGAACGTCGTCGCCTTTGGGCTGGGAGACACCGCCCAAGATCGCCTCGGCCTCGTCCACCACCGCAAACGCCAGCGCCTCGATGTGCTCGTAGGCGGCGGGACCGGCGAAGAACGCCCCCAGCTCCATCGGAGAGGCTTTCGTCCTCCAAGCGACAGTGGCTGCGATCCTCACGGCCGGCCTCGGGCAACCGCCAATGTCACGTGGTTGACCTCCCCGAGCCGCGCATTCCACTCCCGGTCTGGCGCTCCGATGACCTCGTACTCTTCCCCGTCCATCTCCACCGCGGCGTAGGCGTCGATGGGAGTGTCGGGGGGTAGGAAAACCTCCCAATGCTCGGAGAGGACCGTCCCCTCCAAGGATGCATCCGTGGTCCGGCGCTGACGCACGTAGCACTTCGTCTCCCGGTGGGTCTCGGACAGGATCGGAGAACCCCACTCGTCCTCGTCACCGGAAGGCTCTCGCAAGATGAGCGTGATGGGCTTGGTGAGGAGACGGTCAATGGGGCTGGGCATTCTGGTCCGGTGTTTGGAGGTGGGTGGCTCCCGAGATGAGTTCGACGATTTCCATTTCGAGCTTGTAGACCCGTTGCTGGAAGGCCTGGATCGTGTTGCCCTGGAGGAAGATCATGTACTCCAACTCGTGGAGCCGCGTCTCCTCGGCAGACATCTCCCGGACCTCGCTCAACCCCTCCCCCGCCGGGGCTTCCATCTGGCCGAAATCCGAGTCGACCGGCTCTGCCTCATGCTGTCCCATGTGCTGTTCTCCTGTCTAGCTCCCGTACTGCGGCCCAGAGGATGGCGATCAGGTCCCGCTCCCGTATCCCCAGGTTCCCCGGCTCGCCCTTGACGACGGTAGGGATCACCGCCTGGACCTCGGTGGCGTCGAAGCCGTAGTGGAGGGTGTCGTCGTTGCCCTCCTTCCAGCGATACCGAATCGGCATCACGTCCTGGATCATCTTGAGGATGCCTCCCCCGACCCGCCCGTCGATGATCTTTCTCGATGGGTCCGAGGAATTGACCGACCCGTCGACCGCCCAAACACTCTTCCAGCGATAGCCCGAGCTTCCCAAGCTCAGGGTGTTGTCGTTGCCTGGCAGGAGAGCCAAGCCCTCACCGGAGAGCCGGAAGGCGCTCGATCCTGCCTTGAACTCGAGAGCATTGAGCGTGTCGGAGAAGATGCCCTCTCCGCCTCCTCCGATCCGAAGGCCCGGCGCGGCCAGGGTTCCCGCCGGAACCTGAAGGATGGTGGTCATCACCTGGGTCGCCCCGGTCTTGGCGACGAGGCCCTGGGCAGCTTTGGCGGTGAGGGCCTTGACCTCGGAGGCGTCGGTCAGGACCGTGACGAGCTGGACGATGCCTTGGGCGGTCTTGGAGGCATTGGGGAGATTGGCGTTTTCGATGACACCGACGATTTTCTTGCTCGCCCCGGCCACCTGGATCGAGTCGTTGAGAATCTTCGAGCCGTTGATCCCGGCTTGGATTTGGGAGTCGCCGTGGGAGTGGGCTGGCGGGATCAACGGGTTCACCGACTTCCACGCCGCCCCGTCATAAATCTCGATCACCGATGTGTCGAGCCGGTAGATCACCTGACCCTTGACCGGGGCGGTGATCGCTGCGTTGCGGGCCGTGGCGTTGGCGAAGCGGGGTACCGGCCCCGAGTCGATGAACTGGCGGAAGGCGAGCGGCGCGTCGGCCGAGTCGGTGTAGTCCGGGACAGCCAGACCCTTGTAGGGGGAACTCATGGAACTATCTCCTCCTCCTCGATGATGATCGGCGGGGCGTAGCCCAAAGATACAGAGTGGGTCGAGAGGTCTTTGGGACCGATATCAGTCTCGTAGGCACGGGGGTGGAGCCAGGCCAAGAGCCCTTCCGCCTCGGTCCCGGCGATGCTGAGTCGCCCGGCGTCGCCGTAGCGCACCGAGTAATCCCCGATGCGCTCGGAGAGGATGGGAATGGCCTCGGTGGAGCCGGGTGGGGGCAACGTGAGGACGCGGGCAGCGAGGATCGCCACCGCCCCCCGCACGGAATCCGGTACAGGAGATGGGACCGGGACCGTCGCCCACGCCCTCACAGCTTCGGTGGCCACGAGGATCGCCACCACGGCCTCGTCCGTCGAGTACGCCCCTCCGGTCAGCGCAATCACGGTCTGGGGATCGGCCCACAAGCTCTCCGGGTCATAGACATAGACCCGAGGGCCGGGATAGTGGATCGTGTCCGGGGAAAGCTCCATCTTGACTTCGCTGCGTAGCTCGGCCTCGGGCGGCGCAGCGGTCCAGGGGAAATACCACGCAAACACCTCGGTGTCGTACTGACCGACGATCGAAGTCTCCGCCGAGGTTGCGTCGACCAGCTCGAGAGTGGCCGTCCAATCCGCCGAATCGACCGCCACTCCCTCGCCGTCCACCATCGTCACCACCACAACCGGCTTGGTGTCGCCCACGCGCACGACTACCGGGGATACGGCTTTGGTGGAGGCGAAGGGGAGTGCGTAGACCGGGAGCGTCATTCCTCAGGGACCAAGTCCAAAAGCTCGTCCTTGGTCATCCCCGAGTCCCACTCAATCTCGTGCTCGGTGAGCCACGCTTGGATATCCCCTTTCAGCCAAGACGATGTGGGGGTGGTCGGTTGCTGGCTCGCCGCCAGACCCTCCGGCACCTCGGGCGGGTCCGTCACGCCGCTCGCGTACAGCCAGCGAGTGTTCCTGCCGATGCCGAGTTGTGTCGCCATCTCAAAACCTCCTATCCGGTGGGGGGCGCAGGATGAGTGCGCCCCCTGTTTTCACCGGAGTGTTACGCGCCCTTGACGGCGGCGAACGGGTACCGATTGGCCGCGGTGGGCTGGAGGTACGTGACCGGGTTGGCCACGGCGAAGGCGAAGCGCCCACGCACCCGGAGGCCGACCATGTCCTGCTGCGCCAGGGACACCAGCTCGGAGCCGTCACCGGCAGCCGACACGTCGAGCGTCGCCTCGGTCAGGACCTTGTATTGGAGGTCGGTGCGCACGCCCAAGATGGCGTAGGACGCATCGCCAACCACGGCGAAGGTCTTGTTGGCGGCGGTGCCGAGGGCGCCCGTCCGGTCGTACCGGATGCGGAGGCCATACACCGAGTCCACCCGCCCGTCGTCGCGGAAGTCCGACAGATAGACGGGGATGCCGTTGATGGTCCAGCCCCGGAACCCGGCACGCATCGCTACCGCCGAATACACGTCCGAGGGCATGTACCCGTCCATCTCCACGAAGCCCATCGCCTCGTTGAAGTCGGTCTGGTCGGGGATGGCAGCGGCTCCGGTGGCGACGTGACCGGCTGCGGTTGCGGCCGGGATGATCGCTGCGGGCCAGGAGGCGGGCTTGTTGGTCCCGGCGAACACCGCCGAGTCGATGGCGTAGCCAATCGCCTCACCGAGCCGGGGCGTGACCTCGGCCCACAGGTCGATCGAGGAGTCCTCGATGACCGCCTCGGGGATGACCACGATGACCGCTATCTCCTCAGCGATCAGGTTGATCCCCTTCCACTGCTGCTGGGTGACTGGCTTCTTACCAGCCTGGGAGTCGGCGGGGGATGCCTCTCCGGTAACCCACTTCGCCACCGGCAGCACGTCGAGGACGGGAAGCACCTGCGCCCCGTTCGGCATGTTGACCCGGCGGAAGGACGAGAGGGCCATGGACTGCTCCACGGCCTCTTGGATGATTGACGTCGAATAACCGACCGGGATCAGACCTGAGGTACCTGCTGGCGTTGGCGGAACAGTTACCGAAAGGTCGCCACGATCGACAATGACTGGGTTCGCCATTTCGCGAGCCTCCTACGGACATAGAGGGAATGGTTCTCGACCGCCGCAAGGGCTCGCATCGTGGAGTGATCGCATCTGAGGCCCGATACCGCCGCAAGGACACCGATCGAAGGCCGGATCGCTCCTGAGAGGGGAAGATAGCCTATTTCGCGCCCGGTAGAGCGACGAAACACGTTCTAAGCCCCCTCACACGCCCGTAGGCGAACGTTCGGAACTCTCCGCACCCGAGGTTAAGGGACCGAGGAAACATCGCCCTACGTGCCGCAGGGCCTGGCCATATCGCCCTAAAGTTCCCTTTCGACGCCTCTCACGATGGAGATAACCGTTGGTCCGGCCACGAAAAGTACCGGAACTTCGTCGCCCCACGCCTCAAGCACCGCTGCCTTCGCCGCGTCGATGAACTCTTGGGAGGGGTTCTCCCCGAGATGGAAGGCGACTCGATCCCCCGGCTCTAGGACAATCGCCTGTAACAGCGCCTCGGCCGCCGTCACTGCCCTCCGCCGATCGCTCTCCTCAGCCATGAGTTGGCGTCCTCCTTCGGGATCGGGTCTTTGCCCTGAGGCCCCTGGTCGATGGTGGGCACCGTGTACTTAGCGGCGAGGTAGGGCTTTTGCTTGATTAGCTCAGCGATGGCCGCGTCCATCCCCTCGGTGTCGTCCAGGTCGATCGCATCCAGGTTCAAGAGCCGGATCGCGTCGTCGGGGTCGTTGACCTTGCCCGAGGCCCTGGCCCGGAGCCGCTCCGTTTTCAACAGCACCTGGTACCGGGCATCGACCTCCTCGGTGGCCTCTTTCTTGGCGGCTTCGATGGCCTTCTCTTGCTCGGTCATGGTCTTTTGCTGGTGCTCTGCGAGTGCTCTCTCCGCCGTCTCTGCCCGCTGCTCGGCGGTGGTGGCCCGATTCCGCAAGCTCACGTTCTCGGCCTTTTTCTTGTCGAACTGACTTTTCAGCTTGGCCGGGTCGTCGATAGTCCCTTCGTCCTCGACGACTGGCTCGGGTGGTGGTGTCTCTTGTGTCATGGAGTCTCCTGTTCTCCGGTGTCGGCTCGTTCGGTGATGACCTCTCGCCACTCCCCGGCCAACGGGTTCTCCCAAGTCGACGCCTCGTCGGGCGTGACCTCTCGCCACGTGCATCGGCAGGCGTGATGCCATCCCTCGCCTCGCAGCGTCGCCCCATACGAGTAGAGCCGGGAGGCGACCACCCGGCAAAACCCACAAGCCCCGGCCTGGGTCACTCTCATGTACTGCTTGGTTATCTTTTTCCCGTTGAGCCGGTCAGCGAGGATTCGGGCCTCCCCGGTCGTCAGCGGGCGAAACTGCTCCTCAGGGCGCGTGCCGACGAACGTGGTGGAGGCAGCGAAGGCGGGAGAGGCCACCAGATCGTCCACGGTCTGAAGCTCAACGGTTCGGAGGACGGTGTCGGTGAGTCGATGGACCATCGGCACCGTCTCCCGGACAACTGTCTCGTACGCCGTGTCCGGCTCCGTGGCCAACCGCCTCACCGCCTCCCGTATCGGCGTCACCGCCCAACTCTCGAAGTCCTCCCGTAGCCACTCCAGGTCGGGAGCGGGGAGCCGGGGGGCGATCCCGGTGTAGTCCAACTGCATCTGGAGGTAGACCGTGGCTTCGTAGGCCGAGACGCGAGAGGAGCCTTCGATGACCGACCACAAGCCGGCCAACCACGCCTCCTCGTCGGTGAGTGAGTTGGAGGCGAGCTCGAGCCAAAGCGCAGTGGCCGCCGCGATCGCAGCCTCTTGGATTCTCGTGAAGGCGTAGTGGTGAGCGATGGCGAGCCGGTCGAGGACCAGCGGCGATACTTCAGCCACCGTTCACGCCTGGGGGCGCCCCTCCGGTCTGAGAAGGGGGGGATGGGGAACTCAGGCCGGGAGGCGCCTGTCCCATAATCGCGCCCTGCATCAGCTTTTGGAACACGTCGGCCGCCCGCTGCGATTCCATCCGGGCAATCTCCTCGGGGGTGTAGCCGATGAACTCCATGATCGACTCCCACGGCACCCCGACCGCTTGCATCTTGGAGGCCGCGTCCATCGTCTGGCTATCGGAGCGGGTGCGAGGGTCTTTCCAGAGGACGTTGAGCGTGGCGAGGGCATCCTCGGGCGCTTCGACGTTCGCCACCTTCATCACCAGCCGCGCCACCGTCTCCCAACTCTCCCCGTACCCGACCTGGCGCTCCCCGATCTTGTTGATGAGGCCGGTTTCGGAGGCTTCGAGGCTCGCGGCCGAGGGCGGGTTGGCGAGGTCGGTTTGGACGAAGTAGGTCGGAGGGACTCGGGAGACAGCCGACAGCTGGCCGATGGCGTCGGAGATGGCCTTCAGGTAGGGGGTGATGTCGGTGGCGGGGAAGGCCCCGAACTTGGTGTCCGGGTCCTCTGAAATCCACAGCCGGTCCAGCGCCACCTTGAACGGCTCCACCTCGTTCCCGTCCGGGTCGGTCGGTATCTCCAGCCCCGACGCCCACTTTTGGCGAAGGGCCCCGAGTTCAACCGCCAAGAGCGTGTTCGAGGTCAGGTACTCGATTCGGGCGATGATTTCGGCAATGTCCCGGAGGTCGCTTCGCCCGTAGCCCCGGTAGTCGGGCCGGGTCGTGAACGGGACCATCGGCACCACCCCGTAGTCGTGGCCCACCTCGTTTTGGACTTCCCACCCTCCCCGCATCGCGAACGCCTCCGAGTACATGTCGACGGTGGCTATCTCCGAGGTGGTGACGGGGGTGGCGAAGCGGAGGACCCGATCCGGCAGGTAGAGGTTGGCCCGAGCCTCACCCGAGGCGGTGTCGAGCCAGACTTTCAGGGCGGCGGCGACCACCTGGGGATCCCCGGATTGGTTCTCGTGAGTGGTGGTGAGAGAGGACTCGGCCCTGATCTTGGGCTGGGCCGGTTCGTCGGGCGACGGCCACACCGACACGTAGCTCGTCCCGGTGGTGACGGCCTCCCGGTGGACGACGGACTGCATCGCCTCCATCGAGTTGCGCCGGAACAGCTCCCACAAGAGGTCGTTGGCCGCCTCCTCCTCCCCGAACTGAAACCCCTGGACCTTGAGGCGCTCCTCGGTCAAGTCCACCACCAGCCGCGCCCACGGTGTCCTCGCCATCATCAAGATTCGCTCGTAAGCCGCCCGGTATTGGGGAACGGGATCGCGCCGGGGCTGAAGCGAGTCGTAGAGAGCGTTCCAAGTCCTCCGCAGCAACACGTCGTATTGCCACTGGCGAAGCAGCCGGGAAAGCCACTCAGTTTCGGTCAAAGCCATAGGAAGTTCCTCACCTTATCGAACCCGCTGGATGCGGGCGGTTTCACGGGCATGACAATCGGCACACAGCCACTCCAAGTTTCCCATCGTCGTCGGACCCCCTGCCGATCGGGGAATCTTGTGGTTGGCCTCGGTGCCGACCGCACCGCACCGCTCACACCGGCCTCTCGCTCGCCGGATCACCTTCCGGCGTATCCGCTCGTACTCCTTGCGCGGGACGTCGAGGTTCTCCCGCCAGTTCGACCCCTCCCAAGGCGCCGGGGCATGAGCCGGGCAAAACGAGGTTCCCCGCTCCACCAGCTCCGGACACCCCACTCGCACGCAAGGCTTCATGAGCGCCACTTACAGTCGACACCTCCTGCCACCGATGAGCGACGATCTTCCAGGCTCCCTAGCCATTGTCGAAGCTCCCTCCACCCTCCTCAGCAGCGCTCATGAATCTCAGAATGACCGGAGAGTACGTTTCGGGCGCTTGTTGTATCTCTCGAGGCCGTCGATCGCAATCACAAAGGTGACTGCGGCGTCGATCTTTTTGCTCGACCCCTTTTTTTCCTTCTTGATCGTGTAGAGGCCCCCGGCCAGGTCTTTCACTACCGCATTCGCGATGTGACGGCGGAGGGTCGGGCTGTCCCCGACCGTGATGGTCTGGTCCTTGATGCGCTTGTACGCCTCCGCAACAGCCGGCCCCATCCGGGAGTTGGTGACGGGCCATTCGAGGATCTTCCGACTCCCGTACTTGTCGGCCCAGAATTGGAGCTCGGTTCGCCAATACGCCGGGTCCGCCATCAACCGGTACACCTTGTAGCGCTTGAAGGCGTCCTCGATGGCAGCGTCCACCTCGTCTCTCGGCACCTGCCAGTTCTCGTCCGAGTCGTCCGGCTCCCACACCGCCAACAAGTCGAAGTGGGGATCGTCGCCCATCGTCACGATCCCGAGGGCCGTCGCGTCCTCGTCCACCGAGCCGTCAAAGGTGAGTAGCACCTCCTCGTCGTCCTTGATCTTTCGCGAGCTGGTCGCCTCGTCCCAAGCCGCCATATCCATCCACCCCGCCCCACCGTGACGGAACCACTGGTTGAGCCGGTAGCGGCGGAAGGCGATCGGCTGGGACTGGCGGGCGGCCATCGCCATGTCCTGCTCGTAGGTGACTCCCTCGACCAGGGACGGGTTAGCCTGGTGCCATGCCTCCCGGTCGTCGATTTCAGCCTTCTCGCCGCCGCTGGGCTCCCACCACCACATCCCGAACTCGTCGTCCTCGTCCTCTCCTGTCGCCACCTTCACTCCGTAGTCGTACAGCTGCCCGCATAAGCTCTCCGGGTCGTCGCCAGCCGTCGTGATCCCGAGGACGAGCGGTTGCTCCCTGGCCCCCGTCCCCATCGTCATCGCGTCCCACAGGTCGGAGTTGGGTTGGACGTGAACCTCGTCGAAGATGACGAGTGATGGGGAGAGGCCCTGGGCGAGCTTCGCATCGGCACTCAGGATTCGGTAGACGTTGCCGGTCGCATAGACCTCGATCGCGTCCCGGTACACCTTGGCCAGTTTCGACAATGTCTCGCTGGCGAGGACCTGGCGTCTGGCTTCGCCAAAGACGATCCGTGCCTGCATCCGATCCCCGGCGCACGAATAGACCTCCAAGCCGGGGGTGGGGCTGAACAAGTGCTCGAGGCCGAGGCCGGAGCCGATAATCGACTTTCCATTCTGCCGGGCCACCCCGACAAGTCCTCTCCGGTAGCGAAGTAGCCCGTCGTCGCGGACCTCCAACACCTCGTTGAGAAGCCACCGTTGCCAGTTGAGATAGCGGAGCGGCTGACCGACTCGCGGACCCTTCGGGACCGTGAGGAGTGACTCGGCGAATCGGGTGACTAGCGGGCCGCGGGTGTTCTCGTATTTGGAAGGGGTGCGGTATCGGGGCAGGACCATCGACGGGGCTTCAACCGTCAACGGTGATCACCTCTTTTTGGACCGAGCCGGAGGCCCCAATCTCCTCTAGCTCGTCCAGCCCCCGCCGGATCGCCACCTCCCCGAGCGCCAGGGAAGTTCGGGCCGCAGGCGACCACCCGAGGTGGGACATTCCCCGAAGTATCTGCTCGTCGAGCGCTCTCAGTGAGCGGCGCTTACTCCCGGTGTCCTGGGTGGCGAGGACCTCGGCCCGCAACAAGGTCCGCTCGTCCAGGGCCTCACAGATGATCAGCAACAGCTCCAGGTCCGACTCGGACAGCCAGGGGGTGTGTTCCAGGGCTCGCTCCCACATCTGTTGCCCCGGTCGGCCGAGCGCCCTCGGCGGCTCCGCATTCCGGGCCACTGCCCGCAGCACCAGGCCCGAATCAGGCAAGCTCTTGTGGGAGGGGTTGCCCAGGGCGCGGTGACGTTCGGTTGGTAGTGGCGCAGGGCCGCGGTTGCCCATTGTCAGGCACCATAGGGGAAAACAGTTGTACCGAATGATCCTGGGAATCAAAAAAAACCCCCGGCAGCGTGTGGGGG